>CAZFIO010000227.1:0-1502 GCA_964519585.1 uncultured Tissierellaceae bacterium | reverse complement strand
AGGATTGGTAAAGAACAAGCGGAAGTAGGCTTGATCAAAAACGGCATAATAGCAGTTAAGGATGATAGAATTATCTATGTCGGTGAAGGTGACCTACCTAGAACTATAGAAACAGATGATAATACTGAGTTTATAGATGGTAAGGGGAAACTTGTAACACCAGGCTTAATTGACCCTCATACTCACCTGGTACATGGTGGTAGTAGGGAAAATGAATTTAGACAAAGGTTAGAGGGAGTAGACTATCTAGATATAATGGCAGCAGGTGGGGGTATACATGCAACTGTTAGAGCCACTAGAAATGCTAGTTTTGAAGAATTGTATGAAAAGGCAAATAAAAGTCTAAATACCATGATGTCCTTTGGGGTAACAACAGTAGAAGCTAAGTCTGGCTATGGTATAGGAGACTTTGACACAGAGCTTAGGCAAATGGAAGTAGCCTTAAAGCTTGATAAAGACCATCCAATAGATATAGTCCCTACCTTTATGGGGGCTCATGCCGTTCCAAAGGAATATGAAGGAAAATCACAAGAGTTTGTAGATATAGTAATAAATGAAATGCTTCCCATAGTTGCAGAAAAGAAACTAGCAAAATTCAACGATGTTTTTTGTGAGGAGGGTGTATTTACCGTAGAGGAGTCTAGGCAAATTTTACTGGCAGGTAAGGAATTAGGTCTCATCCCCAAATTGCATGCTGATGAAATTGTGGATTTAGGTGGTGGTGAATTAGCTGCTGATGTAGGGTGTATTTCAGCTGAACATCTTATGGCAGTTAGTGATAGAAGTATTGAAAGATTGGCAGAAGAAGGTGTGGTAGCAGTATTACTACCGGGTACCAGTTTCAACCTTCAATCCAAGGTGGTAGCACCAGCTAGAAAGATGATTGAAAAGGGTGTCCCTATAGCCATATCAACTGACTATAACCCAGGGTCTTGCCCAAGTGAAAATCTTCAGTTTATGATGTCTCTAGGATCACTGTTATTGAAGATGACCCCAGATGAAGTCATAACAGCTGTAACTATAAATGCTGCAGCAGCACTAGATATAGAGGAAGAAAAAGGTTCTCTTATGGAAGGCAAGCTTGCAGATATATCCATATTTGATGTTCCAAATCTAGAGTATATGATTTATCATTTTGGAATTAATCATACGGATAAGGTAATAAAAAGTGGAAAAATAGTATTTGAAAAGTAGGAGGAAGAAATATGTGGACTAACAAGGAGATTGATCAAGCCATGGAAATAAAGTTAGATAAGTTTCTACCTGAATATCCAGAGTTTGAGAAGGGAATTAGGAGAGCGCCAAGAAGGGACTTAACCTTAACTAAGGCAGAAATAGAATTAGCTCTAAAAAATGCACTTAGATATATCCCTGAAGAATTTCATGAAGAAATAGCACCAGAATTCTTGGAAGAATTGTATACCATGGGAAGGATTTATGGTTATAGGTTTAGACCTAATGAATATATTTATGGTAAACCTATAGATGAATATAAGGGAAAA
>CAZFIO010000226.1:0-1512 GCA_964519585.1 uncultured Tissierellaceae bacterium | reverse complement strand
TAATCTTGCTTATGGCGGATATCTTAGATTGTTGTTGCGCTTTATTCTCCTGATGCGACATAAAAGGACCCAAAAGCATCCCTTGCACAAACTATTGCTTGGCTACTGCTTGACTATCGCTTGACAATTGCTTGACTATCGTTAAATAGTGGACCCTAGTGTTTTCTTTTCCATATCATAGGCCAGGGCATAGTAGTTATTGTTGTTAAAGGGAAACTCCTTGATTACATCTAGTTCAAGCTTTTCATGGGCCCTGTAGGATCTAGGATTGATTTTGTTTATAAAGGTAACCATTATGGGATACCTTTTTTTCAATTGTTGCCTTGAAAATTCAAAAAGATTTGGAAATACATCTGACCCCCGATAATCCTTATGAACAGCAATTGGTCCATACTGATAGGAGTTTTCTGTGTTTAATTTCTGGCCCAAATAAGTCATATTTGGCAAATCCTTAATCATATATTGGAAAAGTGGCCAGGCAGACCAATAGCCCCAAGATGCAGCCATAGCATAGCCCACAATCCTGTCTCCATCACAGGCAATAGCAAGTCCATCTTCCTTTTCTATTAGTTCTTTAAATTGTTCCTCTGTAAAAAGAGTAGTTACAAATCCATCAGGCCTATCTTCATCACTTATGGAGTTTACATGATACTGCTTTTGTAGGCTGGCTACCCCAGGTATATCTTCTAATTTCGCATTTCTATATTCCAAAACAACCCCTCCTAGAATTAATTTATTAGTTATTATTTTATTATAAGCCTTGAAAAAAGTCTAGATATGATATAATAAAAGGTGTAAAGCTTAAGGCCTAAAGCATAAAGCTAAAAGCGTAAAGCATAAAGCTAAAAGCGTAAAGCACAAAGCTTAAGGTAGAAAGTTATTGTAAGATTTTATTAGTTTAAAATCTTTATAAAGTCTTTTAAACTTTTAAGGCTAGATTTACAAGCTAGATTTTCAATTACTCATTGTTCATTGTTATAAGGGGTGGTTATGTGGTAAATTATTTAGAATCGGAGCATGTTTTGGAGGAGAAGAAGGATATTGTAGGGATTCCCTCCATTGTATTTAGACCAAAGGATGTAGAAGGATTACTACCAACAATAATCCACTATCACGGTTGGACTTCAAACAAGGAAAGGCAAAGGATAAGAGGTTTTATATTGGCCAGTTTAGGTTACCAGGTTATATTGCCTGATTCTATAAATCATGGAGAAAGAAATCCACTAGATGATTATGGAACAGAAAATGCCATAAGGCATTTTTGGGACACAGTTTTTCAAAACCTAGAAGAAGCAGGAAAATTTATCGATGACCTTATATTAAATCATATGGCAGACCCAGATAGAATTGGTATAATTGGTCATTCTATGGGGGCTATTACAGGACTAGGGGTATTTGTCCAGGATCCTAGGATTAAAACCCTTGTAGCCTTCAATGGAACAGGAGCCTGGTTAAATTTCAACTCTATACTCAAGGCAAACCTACTAAATGGAATTGAAAATGAAGATATAA
>CAZFIO010000225.1:0-1518 GCA_964519585.1 uncultured Tissierellaceae bacterium | reverse complement strand
CAGCGACACATAGATTTTCAGTCTATTGCTCTACCGACTGAGCTATCCGGGCAAACTCACAATAGTTAGTATACATTATTAAAAATTAAATGTCAATAAGGATTTTCCTTAAATCATCTTCTGAAAACTGATACTTTTTATTGCAAAAATGACATACAACTTCCGCTTTTCCATCCTCTTCTATTATAGCATTGATTTCTGTTTTTCCTAAATCTTTAATCACCTTGTTTATCTTTTCCCTAGAACAATCACAGTGATATTTTAGGGGCTTTTTCTCCAGGACTTCCATGGAAAAATCTTTTAGTAGGGAATTCATAATTTCTTCAGGGCTTAATCCCTTGTCTATGAGTTGTGATATAGGTTCCATAGTAGCTAATGAATCTTCTATCTTATCTATATCCTCATCAGATACGCCGGGAAGTAGTTGAATTATATAACCGCCTGCAGCCTTAACTGAAATATCTTTATCAACTAATACACCCAAACCAACTGCGGAAGGCTGTTGTTCTGAGTAAGCATAGTAGTTTGTTAGGTCTTCTGCAATCTCCCCTGATATAAGTTGGGATTGACCTAGATAGGGTTCCTTTAGGCCCAAATCCATAATTGTAGTTATACTTCCATTTCTACCAACTAATCCGCCTACATCTAGTTTGCCATCTGGTCTAGATGGTAAATCTGCCTGGGGATTTAAGATATCAGCCTTGACATCTCCATTGTTTTTAGCCACAACAAATATAGTACCTATGGGTCCATCACCTGCAATTTTCAAGGTAAGCAAGTCTTCATCATTTTTCATCATTGCACCCATCATAACACCAGCAGTCAGGGCCCTCCCTAGTGCTGCTGTGGCAGTAGCTGATGAATTGTGGATTTTTCTTGCTTCTTCCACCATATTGCTAGTAGTAGCAACAAAAATCCTTATCCTACCTTCTTTATCCATTCCTCTTATAAAATAATCCATCTATATCACCTTTTAATCATAATAAAAGCCCCTAAAGGGGCTCAATTATTTCAAAACATATATTATTAGGCCTAAATTTTCCTTACGTTTGTAGCTTGTGGACCTTTTTCTCCTTCAACTACTTCAAATTCTACTGCATCGCCTTCGTCTAAAGTTTTGAAACCGTCTGTTTCGATTGCAGAATAATGTACAAATACATCTTCTCCATCTTCTAATGAAATAAAACCGAAACCTTTTGTTGCATTAAACCATTTTACTGTACCTTTTTCCATTTAAACATTCCTCCAATGTGGCATTTAATAATTAGATGCATTTCATCTATATAGCATGTTACCACAAGTCTTCCTCTTATGTCAATAATATTCCCAAATAAGCAGGAAAATATCCAGCTTATTTCTTTATTTCCTCACAACAAAGTTAATTCTTTCACTATTATCCTTGATTTCTGAAAAAGTAAAGGCTTCATAAACATCTATAGATTTGAAAGCAGATTTTTCAAGGGCCTCCCGACTTTTGCAGTAGAATCCTAAATATAAAAACCTTTAACCTTGTAATTT
>CAZFIO010000224.1:0-1535 GCA_964519585.1 uncultured Tissierellaceae bacterium | reverse complement strand
TGTCTAGTAACTATTAATGATTTGATTAAGTCATATGAAAGGTTTACCATAAAATATGACGACTCATATGGTGCTAGGATATTTGAGGCCATATTATACACCTTTACATCTCCGTTTATATTTGAAATTAAAAAACATGCGAGATCAGAGGAAGAAAGGAATGACATTCCCTCATTCTTATTTCTAGGTGGAATTCCGGGATCCGGGAAATCAAGTCTATTAAAAATTCTTGCTAGATTTATAAGCCAGCCTAGTCCTATTCTATATGACGCTATTATTCCCACAGGGGGCAGAAAACACTCACAGACAAGAGATGCATTATATAGCTGGTTTAGGGAAACTAATGTTGCTCCTTTAATAATAGATGAGATACCCAATGACTTTTTTGCAAACCCAAAGTATGGAAATGAACTAATCGTAAACATTTCAAATCAGTCTTCACAATACTTACGTCCAATACCTACATTGATAGGTTCAACTAATACAGATGGTTATACCCTTGAAGAACGTGCAAATAGGCGTAGCTATTACCTAAAGATAGATAACAAGTTTGATGAACTAAAAAGGGAGGAATCTACCCTTGCATATAGTGATGTATATTCAAAAATAGCTAGTACTTTATTTAATGACTTTGTTTTCCGATTTGCAGAAAGGTTAATTGATGACTCCCTATCCTGGGCTAATTTTGGTGAAGCAGGAAAAATTGATTTTCTATACCATTCAAGGGAAATATTCAAAGAGTATTATGAAGAATCCAATTTACCCCTACCAATTTATTTTCCTGTGACCCGCTATGATGATACTAAAGAAACTAATATAGAAAAGTGGAAAAAGCTATTTGCTGGTTCGAGTAAATCTGATTTCCATTTTGATGAGAATACGGGGAATCTGTTATTTAAAATATCCTCTATAGATGAGAATATCCCAATGTATGGCAAGGGAAAACCTTCAGAAGTCTATAAGAATGCCCTTTCTTCAAGAGTAGTAGTAGGATCCAAGGATGGTGTCGATATTGAGTTGGATACCCCCTTATTCTTCCAATGGATAGGAATGGATAATCCATTTACGGATTTTTACAGGGATTCTATTAAGCATGTATACAAGGTAAATCCTACTAGCTTCAAAATTGAGAAGCAGAGGAATGAGGTAAGCTTTGATATAGAAGATATTGTGGGTAAAGGTCAAATAATTAAAGCAGATCGCTATATTGAATATATACCTGAAGAAATAGTCCTGGAAAATAACAATGGGCTACTTACCCTAATCGCAGATGAGTTTTTTGACTGGTTAGGTGTACCCTATAAGAAATCAATATTAGAAAAGCTTTTTGGCTAGGTGATATGACCTGTGTTGGTGACAAAATCATAGAATTATTGGTCACCCATGAAAGTAAAGATATATTAAAGCGCGAATAATGCACCATACCACTATATCATAGGGTCATTCCGAGTGAAACGAGGAATCTAAAGATTCGGGTCAATTTTTTATTGATATTGACAAGTAAATTCAGATGAAATATACTAACAAGTGACCGA
>CAZFIO010000223.1:0-1555 GCA_964519585.1 uncultured Tissierellaceae bacterium | reverse complement strand
GTATTTATTAAGTCTCTTGCTTCTTCAACCGAAACAGTATTAAAAAATTCCAACTATGAAACCACCCTTCCCCTATGCATGTTTATCACCCTGTGGCATAGTCTTTCTGATTGGTCTATATTATGGGTTACAAGTATAATTGTACCCTTATTTTCTAAATTAAATTGTGTAATTGCCCTTTCCATGGTAATTATATATTCTGGATCAATATTTGATGTAGGCTCATCTAGCAAAAGTAGGTCTGGCCTAAATACCAGAGCCCTGGCTAATGCAACCTTCTGTGACTCTCCCCCAGATAACTTATGGGCCTTCTTTTCCATTAAATCTATAATTTCCAACTTTTCCATTACATCCAAAACTCTTTCTTTTGATTCATCCTTATTGATACCCCTTAAATTAAGGGGATAGGCTATATTGTCATAGACAGTTCTTTTCAGTAAATAGGGCTTTTGAAAAACTGTGGTCATTTTATTCCTAATTTCCTTATTAATCATCATATCATTGTATAGAACCTGGCCACAAAAATCCCTGTCAAGCCCCCCTATAATATTTAATAGGCTTGTTTTTCCACAACCATTTGGTCCAGTTATTCCTGTGATTTTTCCTTCTTCTATATATTCTTCTCTAATGTCTAGAACCTGATTTTTTCCATAATGCTTTCTTATATTACTTAGGCTGATCTTCATTTTATTCCTCCCCGCTATAGGAATATATAAGACTATGTATAATAAAGGATATAAGTATCAATATAAGGCCTAGGGCTATGGCCATGGGATAGTCTCCCATAGAATTCATCATGGATATGGTGGTGGTAATTACCCTGGTCTTATTTTTAATATTTCCCCCAACTATCATTACAGCTCCTACTTCTGAAATTGCCCTAGAAAAGGCTGCAGCAATATTTACTAAGATATCTACTTTAAGTTCTTTAATTATCAGAATTATAGTTTCAAGTCTATTGGCCCCTAGGGTAAGGCCTATCTTTTCTATTAATTTACCCCTGCTTTTACTTAGACCATAGCTAAGCCCAAAAATATAGGGGCTAACCAAGAGAACTTGGGCTATGATCATGGCCTTTTTTGTATAAAGCAGGTCCCACCTACCAAAAGGACCCCTTCTAGCCAGGATTATCGCTACCAGAAGACCTATAACCACAGTAGGTATGCTCATAGAGGTGTAGACAATTCGGCTAAAGAGCTTTTTACCCTTAAAGTCCTTAATCCCAAAATATACTGATAGGGGAACAGAGATTAAAGACCCAATTATGGTGGCAGATATGGACACAAAAAGGGACAAGGACACTATGGTAAAAACTTCCTTATCAAGTGAAATTAATAAATTAAAAGCTTCCTTGAAACCTTGAGCTATGTAGTCCATATAAACACCTCTTTTTGAACGATGGTCAAGCTATAGTCAAGCTATAGTCTAGCCATAGTCAAGCAATTGTTATTGAGGTCCAGCTTTTGGGTCAGCGAGCCAGTAAAGCTATCCCCTACAATGACACATGGGGACGGACCTTCTGTGTTAGAAAGCAAACACAGTAAGGCTCTTCCCC
>CAZFIO010000222.1:0-1556 GCA_964519585.1 uncultured Tissierellaceae bacterium | reverse complement strand
GGTTTATTTGCAGTAATAGGGCACAACTGGCCCATTTTTATTAAGTTTAAAGGGGGCAAGGGAGTAGCTACATCGGCGGGGGTCCTCTTGATGTTAAATTGGCATAGTTTTCTGCTGGCTGCCTTATTTGGGATTACAATTGTTATCATTAGCAAATATGTTTCTTTAGGTTCAATGGTCTTTTTATTATCAAATCCATTGATTTATCTATTAGGAAGTAAGCATTTAAATAAGGCCATTAATTATGAATTATTAATATTTTATATAATTTTAGCTCTTATGTCTCTTATAAGGCATAAGGACAATATAAAAAGATTAGTCAATGGTAATGAAAACAAACTTGGTAGGTGATTATGATATGGGTAAGAAAATTGGGGTAATTGGTGGTGGAAGTTGGGGTACGGCCTTAGCAATACTTCTGGCTAACAAGGGAATGTATGTTGATATGTGGCTTAGGGATGAGGGACAGGTTGCTGATATAAAGGCTTATGGAGAAAACCAAAAGTATTTACCAGGTATAAGCATTCCAAGCAAACTAAAAGTTACTAATGATTTAGAAAAAGCAATTTTAGATAAGGAACTACTAGTACTATCTACTTCTTCCCATGGGGTTAGAAATGTATTGTCAGAGGTTAAAAACTTAATTAATAAAGAACAGATATTGGTAAACGTTGCTAAGGGTATTGAAAATGATAGTTTAATGAGAATTTCCCAGGTGGTTGGTGAAATACTTCCTAGGAATAGCTATGCTGTTTTGTCTGGGCCTACACATGCAGAGGAGGTTGCTAGAAATATCCCCTCCACCATAGTATCAGCTTCAAGAGAAAAAAAGGTGGCTGAGTTTGTTCAGGATATATTTATGACTCCAAATTTCAGGGTCTATACTAATCCAGATGTAATTGGAGTAGAGCTAGGAGGCTCCCTGAAGAATGTAATTGCCTTGGCTGCAGGAATATCTGATGGCTTAAAATATGGGGACAATACGAAGGCTGCCCTTATGACCAGGGGGATTTTTGAAATGTCAAAACTAGGTCTCAAGATGGGTGCAAATATAAATACTTTTTCTGGCCTAGCAGGGATTGGAGATTTAATTGTTACCTGCACTAGTATGTTAAGCAGAAATAGAAGGGCAGGAATTTTAATAGGTGAAGGTTATTCTGTTGATGAGGCAGTTGATAAAATTGGGATGGTTGTTGAAAGTATAAGGACTACAAAATCAGCCTATTTACTTGCAAAAGACTATGATGTTGATATGCCAATTACAGAAGAATTATTTAATGTTCTTTATAATGCTTATCCTGTTATGGAGTCCGTACCTAACCTAATGACTAGAGGGAAAAAACATGAAATGGAAATAAATATAAGTGAAGATGGATTTTGCTGATAAACCTGCCTAGGAGGCAGGTTTATTTATTGCTTGTAATATTTTAATAAATTTTACGTATATATATAATGTTAAGGATTGTCAATAATATGTGAGGGGGTCGAATATGAAGGATTTTGATATATACAAGGATATAGCAGAACGTACAAAAGGAGATATATACGCAGGCATA
>CAZFIO010000221.1:0-1591 GCA_964519585.1 uncultured Tissierellaceae bacterium | reverse complement strand
ACCGATTCCATACCAGGGTTCCAGAAAGTTGGCAATATCAGCCTTAAACCCTATACTTTTCTTAAGCACACCTAACTGTAGGGCCAGAGATTCTTTATAATCTCTTGATTTGTGGTAAAACACCCCATCAGCCCTCATCCTTCTATATACTTGCAAACCAGTCTTATTTTCAAAAAAAATCTTATTCCTTTCAAGTAAGGATTGTTCATAATTTTCATATTCAGATAAATCAAAATTTTCAGGTTGGATTTTTGGAGCTGGTGTGTACTGAGAATCTCTTAAAGTAATATTAAAGGTTTGTTTCATAGTCTTCTCCTTTCTATCCTTTTATGAAATGTATTCTATAGAATTATTAAAAGATATATCTTCAACAATTTTACCCAAAACCTCTATGTTATTTGGATACTCTCCATTTTCTACCCAGGATCCAAATAAGTCACATAATATTCGTCTAAAGTATTCATGCCTTGTATAAGATAAAAAACTTCTACTATCTGTTAGCATACCAACAAACCTTGATACTACACCCATGTTGGCGAATACCTTTAATTGTTCCTTCATTCCATCGATTTGATCATTAAACCACCAGGCACATCCAAATTGAACCTTGCTTCCATTTTCTCCTCCAGGGAAATTACCCATCATGGTAGCTAGTACATAATTATCTTTTGGATTTAATGTATATAGGATAGTTTTGGGTAATCCACTATTGTTCACACTATCTAAAAAACTAGACAAGGGTTCAGCTAGCTGATGATCGTTGATTGAATCAAATCCTGTATCAGGTCCAAGTTTGTTTAACATTTGGCTGTTATTTCCCCTTAAGGGTCCAATATGCAATTGCATAACCCAATCCAATTCATAATACATAGCTGCTAAAAATTTCAAAGTAAAGGTCTTATATTTTGCCTCTTCATCTGCTCTTATAGTTTCTTTATTTAAAGCCTTTTTAAAAATCTCTTCAACTTCAATCTGATTAGTTTCTTCATAAACCATTCTGCCCATGCCATGATCAGATATAACACATCCCTTTTCTTTGAAGAAATGTATACGTTCTTTTAAACAATCTAAAAACTGAGAATAATTCTCTATATTTTTTCCACAAACATCTGAAAGTTTGCCAACCCATAAGCCAAAGTCATTAGCTTTTAATTCCAATGCCTTATCCGGTCTAAATGAAGGCAATACTTCTACTTCAATGTTTGAATCTGTAGAAATCTTTTTATGCCATCTTAGGTCATCCAAAGGGTCATCAGTAGTGTATATCTTTTTTACATTTGACATCTTTATTATATCTCTGACCCCAAAACCTTCTTGAAGTTTCTTCTCTGTAATATCCCATATGGTTTGGGCAGTCTCTTCACTTAGTGGAAGATCTATATCAAAGTATCTTTTAAGCTCTAAGTGAGTCCAATGATAGACTGGGTTTCCTATTAAATAAGGCATCATTTTAGCATATGCATTAAATTTTTCAAAATCAGACCTATCACCAGTTATATAGTCCTCTTCTATGCCAAATAACCTCATGCATCTCCATTTATAGTGGTCTTCATATAGCCAGGCCTGGGTTATATTATCATATTTTTTATTA
>CAZFIO010000220.1:0-1632 GCA_964519585.1 uncultured Tissierellaceae bacterium | reverse complement strand
ATCATTCCTAGGATCTGGATGATAATAGAAGAGATAAACCATAGATTTATAGATTTTTTAAGAAAGGAAAAGTTCATAGAAAATCAAGATGAAATTGATAACTTATCCATCATAGGTGACAATGAAGTTCGAATGGTTAACTTAGCCATTATGGGATCCCATAGTATAAATGGAGTAGCTGAGCTACACACCAAGGTTCTAAAGGAAAGGGTTTTGAATAATTTCTACAAGGTCTTTCCAGAAAGATTTAACAATAAGACCAATGGTATAGTACACAGAAGGTGGTTGTTGGATGCAAATCCAGAATTAACTGGATTTTTAAGGGGCCTTATAGGTGATGGTTTTATATATAATGCCCTGGAACTAGAAAAATTACTGGCTTACAAAGAAGACAGAGAAGTTTTTAAAAAGCTGGAAGAAATAAAGCTTAACAAGAAGATAAAACTAGCAAGTTATATATTTGAGACTGAAGGAATAAAGATAGACCCACACTCTATCTTCGATATTCATATAAAGAGAATTCATGAATATAAAAGGCAGTTTTTAAATATCCTCCATATTATTTACCTATATGATGAGTTAAAAAGAAATCCAAACCTTGATATGGTGCCCCAAACCTTTATATTTGCAGGTAAGGCAGCACCAGGCTACTATATAGCCAAGGAAATAATACGGCTGATAAAAACTGTTGAAGATGTAGTAAACAATGACCTATCTATAAAAGAGAAGTTAAAGGTGGTATTTGTAGAAAATTACGACATATCAAAGGCTGAAATCTTGATACCTGCAGCTGATATAAGCCAACAAATATCTACAACCACAAAGGAAGCATCTGGTACTGGAAATATGAAGTTTATGATGAATGGTGCTATAACTATTGCTACCTTAGATGGGGCAAATGTAGAAATTTCTAGGGCTGTAGGAGAAGAAAACATATTTTTATTTGGCCTTAGGGAAAATCAAGTAAACGAATATTATAAGATGGGGAATTATAATCCTACAGAAGTTTTAGAAAAGAATCCAAAACTAAACATGATTGTTGATAAACTTATTTCAGGGGATGTCATGCTAAATAGGGATCTTTTCCAAGATCTTCATAATCTGCTGGTTAAATATAATGATACCTATTTTTTACTAGAAGATTTTGAATCCTATAGGGAAACACAGAAAAGACTTAACAATTTGTATAGGGATAGGTATAAGTGGAATCAAAAATCACTTATTAATATAGGAAAGTCAGGAATTTTCTCTTCAGACAATACAATCAGGAAATATGCGGATGAGATATGGGACATCAAGTCCCTATAGACATAAGGACCCTATCTTAGGGTCCTTTCATAAATATCAAGGATAGGGGTGAGCTTATGACTTATAGGAATTTGCCCATTACAAATAGAAAGTTAGGTGCAAGATATACTAAGGAACATACCACATTTAGAGTTTGGTCTCCCTTAAGGGAGGAAATAGGACTAGCCATCTATGATAATCAAAACTCTTTTGCTAGGGTGCTTCATAGGATGGTTAAGGATGAGGAAGGAATCCATGAAAAAATTATAAAGGGAGATTTAAAAGGGAAGGTTTATACCCTTATAATAGGAGATAAAGAAATAACTGATCCCTACTCTATTTCAT
>CAZFIO010000219.1:0-1655 GCA_964519585.1 uncultured Tissierellaceae bacterium | reverse complement strand
ATTTGAGATTTGTAAAAGTCATAAAAGTCTTCAATATTGTCCCTAAAGCAAGAATAGCTAATCATATACTCTGGTGGGTATTTTCTCTTGTCAAAAGTAGTATAAAGGCCTGTATTTGATCTAAAATCTGGAATATTGCTTTCAGTTGATACTCCTGCCCCTCCAAAGAAGACAATATTGTCGGTATTTTTAATTATGTTTTTAAATTCTTCAATAGCCATATAATCACACCCCTTGACTATACTATAGCATAGAAAGCTAGAAGGTTTAAGGCTAAAAGCATAAAGTATAAGGATTTTGGTTCTTTTGTTTGTAGGTAGGGTGCTTCTGTGTCCCTCCATTTATTGGTTTATTTTTATCGGTGTGGTGGGATATAGAGATCATTCCATCCAGTGTTTCTACTTGTCTATTGTGTTATTTAACACAAGAAACCGTCCCCATGTTATGATTGCTTGTCTATTGCTTGTCTATTGCTTGACTATTGCTTGACCATTGTTTGGCTATGGTTAAGAAGTTCCATTTGGTTTCCGCAGTTACTATGGCTAAAAGTATAATAATAGACCCAAGAATCAACTTTATGGTTAAATCTTCTTTCAAGAACCATACTGCAAACAAGGATCCAAAAACAGACTCTAGGCTGAGTATTATGGCTGCATGAGTGGATGTTGTATACTTCTGGGCTATATTTTGTATTCCAAAGGCTAGTATGGTAATTGCAAGAACCAGATAAACTACTGATACAGCCATATCCCCTCCAATAGGGGTAAATTCTATCCCCATTATTAATCCCGAGATTAGAGAGAAAATTGCAGCAAAAGCAAACTGCAAAATAGTTAGTAGGATTGGGTCATGTTTCTTGGAGTATATACCTATGAAAACTATATGGAGGGCAAAAAACACTGCGCATATTAAGGTAAGTCCATCACCTATATTTATTTTCATATTCCCTTCAACACTTAAAATTCCAACCCCTATAAAACACATTACAGCTGCTATAATCCCATATATATCAGGTTGTTTCTTACTTATAAACCAATACACAAAGGGGACCATAACCACATTACTAGATGTTATAAAGGCTGAATTTGATACATTTGTATACTGCATGCCTACAGTTTGTGCTATAAAAGCTATAAAAAGAACTAGCCCTATTATAAAACCAGCTTTTAGATCCTCAAACTTCAATTTCAACAACCTTTTATAAAATATTAATCCTAAGAAAATACTTGCCAAGGAAAACCTTAAAATAAGTATATAAATAGGATGCATAATTTCAAGGGCATTTTTTATAACTATAAAGCCACTACCCCAAAGGATTGCTACAAATAATAATGAGGCATCTGCTAAAAAAACATTTTTCTTTTCTATATTTTCCATTATCATTTCTCCTAAAAAGAAAGATAGCAAGCGCTATCTTTCTTTTATATTCTTTCTAGTTTTATACCTGTCATTTGGCCGTTTAAGTCTTGTTCTTCCAGGTCTTCATCCACAAGACTAATGGATTTTGCCAGAGTTTCAGATTTTATAAACTCTTCATATTCAACAATGGCTGCCTTGATTTCATCTGAGCCCTTGTAGTAGATGTTTATATTATCCAAGACTTCGTAACCGTTGGACTTTCTCATTTGTTGTATCTTAGAAATAAACTCCCTGGC
>CAZFIO010000218.1:0-1666 GCA_964519585.1 uncultured Tissierellaceae bacterium | reverse complement strand
AAGTAGGGAACCAGAAAATATCATTAGTGAAATCAGCAAACTAGCATCTGAAGGATGTAAAGAGGTTACTCTTTTAGGTCAAAATGTAAATTCCTATGGAAAAACTTTTGACAATAACTATAGATTTGCTGACCTACTTAAGGATATAGATAAAATTGATGGTATAGAAAGAATTAGATTTATGACTTCTCATCCTAAGGATATTTCTGATGATTTAATTAATTCCTTTGGAAAATTAGATAAACTATGTGACCATCTCCATTTACCTATCCAATCAGGAAGCAATAAAATACTAAAGAGAATGAATAGGAAGTATACCAAGGAAGATTATTTAAATATAATTTCCAAGGTAAGAAGGTCACTACCTGATATTACAATTACAACTGATATTATTGTTGGATTTCCAGGTGAAAGTGATGAGGACTTTAATGAAACTATAGATTTGGTAAGAGAGGCCAAGTTTGACTCCGCATATACCTTCCTATATTCTCTAAGAGAGGGAACACCAGCTGCTGAATATGATGAGCAAATAGATGACAAAATTAAGCACGAAAGATTTAATAAATTATTGGATGTCTTACACCCTATAGGATTGGATTTAAATAAAAAATTAATCGGAAGGAAATTACCAATCTTGGTTGAAGAAGTAAGTAAAAATGATGACAAAATTCTAAATGGAAGGACAAGTAGTGGTAAACTTGTACATTTCCCTGGAGACAAGGAACTAATTGGACAGATAGTCTATGTGAAAATAATAGATGTAAAAACATTTACTTTAGAAGGCGAAATTGCATAAGAAAAGTAACGGGGGTATTATTTTGAAAAACTTAACACCTATGATGCAACAGTATATGTCACTAAAGTCTCAATTCCAAGATTCTATATTGTTTTTTAGGCTTGGAGATTTTTATGAGATGTTTTTTGATGATGCAATTACTGCATCAAGGGAACTTGAAATTACTTTGACACAAAGGGATTGCGGTATGGAAGAGAAAGCACCTATGTGTGGTGTACCCCACCATGTTGCAGAGATATATATATCTAGGCTTGTATCTAAAGGCTTTAAGGTGGCTATAGCTGAGCAAATGGAAGACCCTTCTCAAGCGAAAGGTATTGTTAAAAGAGATGTGGTAAGGGTTGTTACTCCAGGCACCATAACAGATACAAATATATTAGATGAAAAAACAAACAACTACATGGTCTCTATCTATATTGACGACCTAGGAGTTGGAGTTTCCTATGTAGATAATTCAACAGGGGAGATGTATACAAGTGAGTATTCAGCTAATAATCTTGAAGAACATTATAGGTTTGCAATTGAAGAAATTGTTAAGGTCTTGCCAAAGGAAATCATATGTAATGAAAATCTTATGAGGAATAAGAAGCATATAGATTTTATTAAGAACAGGATTGGGCCCTATTTTAATGTTTATAATGATTATAAGGCTTCTATAGATAAGACTGAAGAGATGATAATGTCACAATTTAAGGTAAGTTCCCTCCAAGATATAAATCTGGACAAGAAGATATACTCCATAATTAGCACAGGGAAATTACTTGATTACCTATATAATACTCAAAAGAATAATTTGGATCACATAAATGATTTAATATATTATGAACCTGAGAAGTATATGAAATTGGACATGAATACAAGGGCTAACTT
>CAZFIO010000217.1:371-1679 GCA_964519585.1 uncultured Tissierellaceae bacterium | reverse complement strand
TTACGTTTATCTAGCTTATCTAAAAGTTTAGACGCTTTACCTGCATTATCTATTTCATCTGGTAATATACCTAGCTTTTCAAGTGTTTTTATTTGTTTATCGCTAGGTGGACCCATTTCCCATCCAAAGGAAGGTACATAGCTAACGAGGTCTTCCGCCTGGATACTCATTTCAAACTGTAAAGGGTCAACAAGTTTTCTTTTTCTACTTCTCATTTCTTGTAACTTTTTTGCTAGAGATTCTTCTCTTGCGGCAACTACATCTTCTGTAGCTTTTACTTCTGCCTCTTCTATATCAATAGGACAACCAGCTTCTTCAATATTTTTGGTCATCTGCTTTGCTACTTCTTCATTGCTTGCAATCAAATGAGCCGGGTGACACAGTTCATGCCTTTCTGTGTGCCAAAGGAAATCTAGTAGGAGTAAATAATCTTTCCCTGGGAATAACCTTGTCCCTCTACCCACCATTTGACTATATAGACTTCTTATTTTTGTTGGCCTAAGGACAACAACACAATCGACACTAGGACAGTCCCAACCCTCGGTTAGGAGCATTGAATTACATAATACATTGTATTTACCGTTACCAAAATCATTTAGGAGTCGCTCGCGATCAGCACTCTCTCCATTGATCTCTGCTGCAGTAAATCCTTTAGCATTAAGTATCTCCGTAAACTTCTGACTTGTTTTTATAAGGGGCAAAAATACTACAGTTTTTCTATCCATACAGTATTTTGCCATTTCCTCAGCTATTTGGTGGAGATAAGGATCCAATGCAGTCCCTAAGTCTCCTACCTTAAAATCTCCTTGAGCAAGGGAAACGCCAGTCAAGTCTAATTTTAATGGTATGGTTTGAGCCTTTATAGGACTTAAATATCCTTCTTTTATTGCCTTAGGTAATGTATATTCATAAGCTAGAGATTCAAAGTATGAACCTAGATTCTTCATGTCTCCACGGTCTGGTGTAGCCGTTACTCCTAATACCTTTGCACCTTCAAAGTAGCCTAGCACTCGCTGATAACTGTCTGATATTGAGTGATGGGCTTCATCTACTATTATTGTATTAAAGTGGTCTTTATTAAATTGAGCTAATCTTTTTTCCCTCATAAGAGATTGAACGGACCCTACTACTACCCTGTACCAGCTATTTAAAGAACTATGCTCAGCCTTTTCTACAGCACATCCTAGCCCTGTAGCTTTATTTAACTTATCAGCAGCTTGGTCCAATAGTTCTCCACGATGGGCAAGAATTAGGACTCGCTCGCCATCTCGAACGACTGCGCCATGTCGTCGGCCACGCGCTGCGCGG
>CAZFIO010000217.1:0-361 GCA_964519585.1 uncultured Tissierellaceae bacterium | reverse complement strand
CTTCAGCTAACTTAGAAAATACTATTGTTTTCCCTGTGCCTGTCGGAAGTACCAATAATGTCTTTTTATTCCCTCTTTCCCATTCTGTTTGAATAGCTTCTTTAGCTTCTTCTTGATACGATCTTAATTGCATGTTTAAAACCTCCCTACCTCAAATCCTTTACTAAGGTTTTCAGTGGGTTCATAAAACTTTTTTATCTCATTAAAAGTCATTTCCACACCTGAATCATTTATCCATTTTTTTATACCTATTTTTGCCTTCCCCTTTGACCCTATAACTCTACTCCAATCCATAGTTATTCTTTCACCTTTTTTTCTTTGACCTATTCCAGTAAAAAACGCAGTCAACATACCCTCTGTT
>CAZFIO010000216.1:0-1738 GCA_964519585.1 uncultured Tissierellaceae bacterium | reverse complement strand
TGGCCTATTTCCCCACTTGTATACCCTTCATAATAATACATATAGATTGCAATCCTATATTTTGCATCTAAAGAATAGAGGGCTTCCATTAGTCCACTTTCTTCATTGTAAACAGGAAAATCTCTATCTTCCAAAGATACAGTATTTCTCTTCCAGTATGATTTCAAAAAATCCTTAGACTTATTTTTTGCAACCTTAATAAGCCAGCCTACTTCGTGATTTTTATTTTCCAGTCTAGGCTTTTTCTCTACAAGGGTTAAATATACCTGCTGAAATATATCATCTGCATCTGCCTTGTTCTTTACATGAAGATAGATTATTTTATATATTGAGTTTCCATGTTCTTTTATCATATATTCACAGTATTCATCTGTATATTTGGAGTTTATGGCCATTTTTTCACCCCTTCACTATGTATACGATTTAAAACTACAAAAAGTTTCATCTTTAAAATTTCTTTCTTACTTTTATATAGAAAAGCTTATACAAGATTTACCTTGTATCAAAAGCCGAGTCAGTAGCAAAATATAAATACAGATAAAATGGAGGTAGAGAAATGACCAAAAATATAGATTTAAATGCAAGAAGAGCTCTAGAGGATATGAAACTGGAAATTGCCAAAGACCTAAATATAAATCTTAGCCAGGTTGGAATGGTTGGTGGAACTATGACTAGGAAACTTGTGGAGATGGGCGAGAAAAAACTTATAGAAGAAAATAAAGCTGATACCTTTAATCCCAGCTAGTTATAAATACTAAGACCTGAGTCTAAATCTTCAGGTCTTTTTTCTTAAGCCTTTATTGTTCTATTTAAGGGATATTTCCCAAATATAGATAGATGCAACTGTTCCGTGGGGTGAGTAGCTTTTCCTATATAAGTTAAACTCTTCCTTGGATAAATCATCTAGGCCATAAAGTTTCATCATACCCTTGCGAATAGCTAGATCCTTATAGCTTACTACATCTGGCCTTTTTAGTGAGTGTATTAAGAGCATTTCCACAGTCCATCCACCCACACCCTTTAATTTTGTCAATTCCTTAATCACTTCTTCATCAGATAAGTTTTTAAGATTATCAAAATCTATAGACTTATTTATGGCGGCTTCCCCTATACCCTTTATATATTCAGCCTTTCTCATGGACATACCACAAGATTGAATATCCTCCACACTTGTTTTATGGATATTCTCAGGACTAATATCCCCTATCAGGCTTATAAGTCTGTCCTTTACTGTAAGGGCAGCCTTGGTTGAGATTTGCTGGCTGATAATACTAAATATAAGCTCGGAAAATATATCCTCATTTATCTGCCTATAAAGCATGCCTAGTTTTTCTATTTGCTCCCCCAATATAGGGTCTTTTTCTTTTAAATGCCTAAGCTCTATATCACCGTACTGGAAATAATTCATTTCTCTCTGCTTATTCATAAATCATACTATAATATCTGTCTAATTTTCCTTCTAGCTCATTTAAACTTATATGTTTTGCTTGTCTGATAGTTTCCTTGCCTTCTATAAATAGGATTAGGCCAGGAATTGTAAATATTCCATAATATGCCCCTAGTCTAGGTGAGCTTTCCACATCTATATATAGCCCCTTAATCTTAGGAAATCTTTCTAGCATAGCCTCCAACTTAGGCTTCATATCTATACATACCCCTCATGTTGTATTTCCCAAATACAAGAGGACCATTTGATTATCCATGATTTCCATGTTCAAAACTTCCATATATTCTTGTC
>CAZFIO010000215.1:0-1763 GCA_964519585.1 uncultured Tissierellaceae bacterium | reverse complement strand
GCAATTCTTCTATATTTTTGGCCCCTACATAGCCCATTCCTGATCTAAGTCCTCCAATTAATTGATAGACTACATCCCCCAGTGGTCCTCTGTAGTGGATTCTACCTTCTACTCCCTCTGGCACAAATTTCTTTGTTGTTTCTTGGAAATACCTATCCTTACTACCTGAATCCATAGCTCCTTCTGAACCCATACCCCTATATTCCTTGTACCTTCTTCCCTCATATAGTACCTCTTCACCTGGGCTTTCTTCCGTACCAGCAAACAGTGATCCTGCCATTACTACATTTGCACCTGCTGCTATAGCTTTAGTTATATCACCTGAATATTTTATGCCCCCATCTGCTATTACAGGTACTCCATATTCCTGTGCCGCTTTAGCACAGTTTATTACAGCTGTTACCTGTGGTACCCCTATTCCTGTGACTACCCTGGTTGTACAAATTGAGCCTGGTCCTATTCCTACCTTTACTGCATCTGCTCCAGCCTTTATTAAATCAATTGTAGCTTCCCCAGTAGCAACATTTCCTGCTATTACCTGTAGTTTTGGGTATTGAGCCTTTATTTTTCTTACTGCATCTAGAACTCCCTTTGAGTGCCCGTGAGCTGTATCTAATACAATTACATCAACTTGGGTCTTGACCAAGGCTGCCACCCTATCCATCATATCTCCAGTTACGCCTACTGCTGCTCCTGCTAGTAGTCTGCTTGAACTATCCTTTGCTGAGTGTGGAAACTGGATAGCCTTTTCTATATCTTTTATGGTTATTAGGCCTGTTAATTTAAATTCATCATCTACTAGAGGTAGTTTTTCTATCTTATGTTCTTTCATTACCTCCAGGGCCTCATCCATTGTGATTCCCATTTGGGCTGTAATTAGGTTTTCCTTTGTCATTACATCATCTATCTTTTTCTGTATATTTGTCTCAAATCTGATATCCCTATTTGTTATAATACCTGTTAGGACTCCTCTTTCGTCTATGATTGGAACCCCTGAGATTTTATATCTTTCCATTAATTCTAGGGCATCTGATACTATATGGTCAGCTGATAAAGAAAATGGATCTATTATAACCCCATGCTCTGACCTTTTTACCCTGTCAACTTCTAGGGCTTGTTTTTCTATAGACATGTTTTTATGAATTATGCCTATGCCACCTTCTCTAGCCATGGATATTGCCATTCTTGATTCTGTAACTGTGTCCATTCCCGCGCTCATTAGTGGTATATTTAGTTTTATATTTTTGGTTAAGTAAGTCTCAATAAGGGTTTCCCTTGGCAGTACTTCCGATTTTCCTGGAAGCAAAAGTACATCATCAAATGTTAATCCTTCTCCTACAAATTCCAAGATAATTCCTCCTTTAGTTTTTTAATAGTATACCATATAATGATGGTTTTATATATTATTTTTTGCAAATGATTTATTATAAGTAAGGTTTTAAGCCTATCTAAGAATATTTTAACTCTAAAAAACAACACATGTCATATGTGTTGTTAGGATATTTTTCACTTCGCATAAGAAGAACTAAACGATAGTCAAACAATAGATAAACAATAGTCTAGCAATAGTCTAGCGATTGTTTTTGGGGTCCGGCTTTGGGGTCGGCGGGCGACCGCAGGTCGCCCCTACAATTTAAACCATGACATGCTCGTAGGGGCTAGCTTTGCCGCCCCGAAGTGTCGCTTTATTCTCCTTATATACATAAAAGGGCCAGCAAAGCTAGCCCCTAGTACTATATAGTTATAAATAAATTCATTACTTT
>CAZFIO010000214.1:0-1765 GCA_964519585.1 uncultured Tissierellaceae bacterium | reverse complement strand
TACAAGTTAGGTTTAAATGGCGAAGATTTTTAACGCGTCGTAGACGCTTTTTTATGCAAAAAACCTAGTTCCATGGTTCATTTGTACCATGTAATTTAAAAAGAACCCTATATAATATAGATAAAAGCATATATAATTACAAAATTACTTAGGAAACAAATGTTCTTATAATTGAAAATCAAGGAGGTGGAGGAAGTGTTTAAAAGAATTTTGGCTATGTTTATTATCCTACTACTTTGCCTTAGCCTTATGGCTTGCGGAAAGAAAGAAACTGGTGGGGAAGATATAGGTGAGCCAGAAAATACTGACAAAGACTTGGTGGAGGATGATGGTATCCGAAAGGATGAAGAAGGCCTGGTTGAAGTCCATTTTACAGAAGACACAGCCACAGTTTATTTTGATAGTTCCCTCTGGCTGGAACTTTTTCAGCCTAGTGAATGGGGCTTCAATGATTTTCTAGGAGAAAGGGGAGTTGAAATCATAGGCCTAGAGAAAAAGATAGTAGATGTAAAGATTGTTAGGCTAGAAGAATACGATAGGATGAGGATAGTAGAGGATATCATTCCCACTATATTTTTGCTTATGGAGGATGGGACCGTAGATATAGTCATAGCAGATCTCTATATGGTTGACTACTATCAGCTGGAAGACCTTTATATACATGACAAATTACCCCTAGTTAAGGATCTGGTTTCCCTTAGCCTAGAAGAAAACCAATATGGAGAAAGAGTACTTTATGGGATAGATAGCAGGGATAGGAAATATGATTTAAATCTAGTTGGAGACTTTATAGATGTTTGTGATGGTATGGATGCCTGGATTTCACCCACCTATATACCAGACCCCTACGACAAGGATGACTACCTTATGGTTCTAGGTTTTTCAGAAGATGGGCAACTTGCCTATCAAAGAGGCTTTCCAGATGAAGGAGACCCCTTCAAGTATATAGGTACTTATGAGCTAAATATTCAAGTAGATGGACCAAAACCTTTAGGCAGCTTAAGCATAGATTTAAAGGCAGACCCTGCAAGTAGTCTTATATTTTCTCATGAAAGGATCAAGGGAGAATTTCACTTCAAGCGTTATGATGGTTTAGAGATTGAAATAGAACACCTAGATGGAGACTACCTCTATGATGATGATTATAACCAGTTTCATGTTATACATTTCTATTATGGTTACAACCTTTTCTCCACCTATAATTATGGGGAGGCCAGTCTTGACTCCAAGGATGATTATGTTTTCTGGCTAAAAGAAAACCTTCTTAAAGTAAAGAAAATGGTGGAAGAAATGGGTATGGCTATAGAAGTTACAGATGAGTATGAAGACCTAGGAGATGGAGAGTATCGCTATGTCTGGTTGGGAACCAATCATAAGGAAAAGTTTACAAGAGAAATCCTCTACGGCATATCCCAGGATGGAACAATCCTAGAGTATGACCCCCTAGGGGATGGGTGGAATATAGTATTTATGAAAGATAATTAAAAAATATTTCTTCATCTGGTACATTTGTACCATGTGCTTTATAAATAAGACTGATATAATGAAAGTATTAGCAAACCTATTTTTGGGAAAACTATAAAGATCAAGGAGGGAGGAAGATATGAAAAGGTTTAAAAAAACACTAGCTGTACTTGTCATACTAGCAATGATTTTACCAGGTATAGGTCAAGCAAGCAGTCTAGCAGCAGATGATGACATTCGTATAGTGGGGTCAAACAGGTATCTAACTGCAGTAGAAGCTAGTAAGCTTGTCTATCCAAAT
>CAZFIO010000213.1:0-1836 GCA_964519585.1 uncultured Tissierellaceae bacterium | reverse complement strand
ACATTATTTTGGAGATATAGCATTATCGGAGATAATGTCAGTCTTCTTTGGTTAATCATTCTGCATTCTGATTCTGGTAGAATATGGGAAATACTGGTTTATATACCACAGTTTTGCCAATACAGATTTATCCTTTGAAAAGAGCGATAGATTTGAGTATAATAATAAGGCTATTTTTCCTAGATGTATTTAGATATGTATGCTATGAACAGCTGGTTAGAAAGTGTAAATCTATTATAAAAAATCATTATATTAATTGAAAGTTACCCAGTACTAACACTAAAAGGTAAAAAATCCTTTAGTTAATCCCTTACAGATTTTTAAATATTTTTAATATAGATGAGGTTTCAGGAGACACCTCCCCTGGTGAATGAATATGAACCAACCACTATTTAAGGTAATAACAATTGAAGAGAGTCTCAAAATTTTTCGTCAGTCTTTTGACTACAATACCTTCTTTAAAACTCGTGAAGAGCAGATAGACCTTATTAATGCCTATGGGAGAGTATTAGCGGAAAATGTTATTTCAAAAGAGAATGTTCCCGGATTTAATAGGGCAACCGTAGATGGATTTGCCGTTAAAGCCAGTGATACTTATGGAGCAAGTGATAGCTTACCTGCTTATCTTGACCTTGTTGGTGAGATAAAAATGGCAGAAAGGCCCTCATATCTGTTGCAAAGCGGTCAGGCGGTAAGGATATCAACTGGAGGGATGCTACCTGAGGGAGCTGATGCAGTAGTCATGTTAGAATATACTGAGAGTCTGAGCTCCACAATGATAGAGATCGGCCGGCCCATTGCATCCTGGGAGAATGTATTACGGGAAGATGAAGATATTAAAAAAGAAGAGGTCGTATTAGAGAAGGGTCATCCGTTAAGACCTCAAGATATAGGTTTACTGGCTGCCCTGGGCTTGGAAAAGCTCAAGTCTTTTAAAAAACCTATTATAGCAATTATATCTACCGGTGATGAGGTTGTTCCCATAAATAATACGCCCATGCCCGGTCAGGTACGCGATATCAATACTTTTGCACTGGGAGCAGCAGTTGAGCAAATGGGTTGTATTTCCCATTATAGCGGTATAATTAAAGATGATGAAAAAAAATTAAGACTCGAGCTACAAAAATGTTTAGATAACCCGGAAATAGATTTAGTTTTGATTTCTGGTGGTAGCTCAGTAGGTACCAGAGATTATACCTTAGATGTATTGAATAGTCTTGGTTCACCGGGAGTCCTGGTACATGGCCTGGCCTTAAAGCCCGGAAAACCAACCATTATTTCTTTAAATAAGCAAAAGGTATTTATTGGTTTACCGGGACATCCTGTTTCTGCCCTGATGGTCTTTGATAATGTAGTCAGAGAAATTATAACTGACTTAAAAGGGGAGGCTGCCCATTTTGGACAGAGAAAAATAGTTGAAGCTCTATTGGAGAGCAATGTTTTCTCTGAGGCTGGTAGGGAAGAATATGTAAGAGTAGTCTTGAAGAATAAGGATGGACATCTGTGGGCTGTACCTGTTTTGGGTAAATCTGGAATGATATCATCAATGGCTAAAGCAGATGGCTACATAACCATCGGACTTAATCAAGAAGGCCTGTATCAGGGACAAAAAGTGAGTGTTACCATATTTTAATAAAGATAATCCAAAATGATTATAAAGGAGTTTGAGGGGTAATATTCCCTTATGATAGCTATGAAACGTAGTATTTATTTAAGCAAAATATCTTTAGAAGAAGCAAAAGAAAGAATTGAAAGGGCTATTAGCCAGGGCTCAATCTCTCTAAACTGTAAAAATGAAGTAATTCTTGTAGAAGAGTCACTTGCCCGTGTTACCTC
>CAZFIO010000212.1:0-1840 GCA_964519585.1 uncultured Tissierellaceae bacterium | reverse complement strand
AAGAACCATCTTCATTTTGATAGGCTCCTTGTTGTCTTATCCTTTTAATAACCTTCTCTTCATCTGTACGACGATATTTAGCCATAATTTTCCTGTCCTCATCAGATGCAGGTTTGAATATATCCGCCAATGGATCGAATACTTCATGTAGTTTTTCGTATAGTTTGACGTCCATTTATTCCCTTATCCAAATATTTTTGTTTTTCCTGATTCTCTTTGTACTTCCGTTAAGTCTTGTATGATGGTTACTTTATCTTTTATCTCTTGAAGATTGGCAACATCTACATCTTCTATATGAACTCCCGGTGGTATGCTTACACATACCCCGTCTTTTAATTTTACATCCACGTAATGTTTATCATTATTTGTTACTTTCGAACATTGCATATCATTCTCCTAATATTATATAGCAAGTAAAGAGATTTTATTTCCTTCAACATCACACCAAAAACCCTTCTTTCCTTTTTCCCAATTAAGCAAACTCCTCACCTTATCTTCAATATTGCCATTAATCATCCAAAAAGCAGTTTCATTCCTTCTTCCATTTTTCATTAGAGGTTTTACTGATGTTGGCAAATCTGTGAATCGAAGATTAAGTAATCGATGTACGGCTGATGGTATGTTTTCATTTTCTAAAACATAGGTTAGTATCTCCATAGCTTTTTTATCACCAGGAATAACACCCTTCCCCACTTCTATTGCCATATCAAGCAAACCATCAACACCTGTTGCTGGACTAACCTCACAATATTCCCCCAATACATCCAACAATTTCTTATACAGATTTAAATCTTTTGCTTCTTTTAATTCTCTCATATTACTATTCCTTCTTGCATAGGTCTTTCTGTTAAATCATCTATATATTCTTTTATTTTTCTAAATATTTTCATATCAAATGTCCCTGATGAAGAGTATACTACGCTGCCTTCACTTTTTAATCCTCTGTTATCTGATAACAATTCATCTATTACATCTATATTACTTATATAAATAGATTGATTTGAATGATACATGAAATCAACATAACTGCTGAAAATAAGCTCAACCCCTTCATACTTTGAAACTATCCTTTGTCCATATAAGTATTCATAAGAATCAAATAAAGGGAATTGTTGTAAAGAATCCTCATTCTCTATTGCATCTAAAAACATTTCAAGAGAACCCTTATCATCTTCTAATCTATTATAAAACCTTTTTATAAAAGACTGTATATCCTTTTTTCTACCTAATACTGATATCGCTGCTTTTGTTGTTGAAGATGATCGCATGCCAAAAACTCTTGTCCAATCAATAACAGCATTTTCTATTTGTTTGAAAACACCTTTGGTTGTCATCTTATAAAGTTTTACTTTTGACTGTGTTCTAACTGCATCTGTTTGATTGTCTATAGCTTCTTTGATAAAACTATCAAGAGAAATCATCCCTGATTGGAGTTTACCTCCAAATATTCCTGTGAATTCATTCCAGTGTGGTTTCAATACAGATATGTTTAATTGTTTTTCAAATGATACGTGATTCTTTTTAGGTTCTTCTAATACTTCTATATTCCATTCATTCTTAACTTTCGTTAAATTATGAATAGCAGCTTTGATTGTAGAACCACCGCCAGGTAGATATGAAATATTATCCATCGTTGTAGCTTCTTCTTTGATTGTTTTATTTATGTTATCAACTATTTTGTTTAGATTCATTCTCGTCCTCTTGGTTGTTCTTCTCTTCTTCATTCTTCTCTGGCTGTTTCATCTTTTTAACTTGCTCACTTATAAAAGGAGTATAATATTTCTTAAGCCAACTCGACATCGTTCCTCTATAAAATGGATATGCTTTAAACAACGTATGA
>CAZFIO010000211.1:0-1846 GCA_964519585.1 uncultured Tissierellaceae bacterium | reverse complement strand
ATGAGAAGAAGGATAAACCACCACCATATGTCCATGGGTGTTACTATAATAGACCCAGATACAACCTACATAGAAGAAGGGGTCTCTATAGGTAAAGATACTATTATTTATCCTTCTACTATTATTGAAGGCGGAAGTGAAATTGGTGAGGCTTGTATTATTAGGGGAAGTTCAAGAATATTTAAGAGTAAGATTGGAAACTCTGTTGAGATAGAATCTTCTCTTATAGAGGAAAGCAGGGTGGAAGAAGGAACATCCATAGGTCCAAATGCTCACCTAAGGCCAGGCAGTCATATAGGTAGGCATGTGAGGATTGGTAATTTTGTAGAGGTTAAAAATTCCTATATAGGAGACTATTCAAAGGCAGGCCATCTGGCCTATATTGGGGATGCTGAAGTTGGAGAGGATGTAAATATAGGCTGTGGTGTAATATTTGTAAATTACAACGGCAAGGAAAAATTAAGAACTAGGGTGGGGGACAAGTCTTTTATTGGAAGTAATGCAAACCTAGTTGCCCCTCTTGAATTATCAAAGAGATCATTTATAGCGGCTGGTTCTACTATTACCAAGGATATACCTGAAGGTGCCTTGGGAATTACTAGGGTGCCCCAGGATAATATAGAAGGCTGGATGGATAAAAAAGGACTCTAATAACAAATAATATAAAGACCTAGGAGGTTAGTCAAATTATGGAGTTAACACAAAGAAATGTTAGGATAATTACCGGCAATTCAAATAGGGAGTTTGCAAAGAAGGTTGCCAATGAACTAGGTTTAACTTTGGCCCCTTGTGATGTTACACACTTTAGTGATGGAGAAATAAATTTAAATATTGACCAAACTGTAAGGGGGATGGATGTATTTATTATTCAACCTACCTGTGCCCCTGTAAATGATAGTCTTATGGAATTATTAATTCTTATTGATGCGGTTAAAAGGGCCTCTGCGGGCAGGATAAATGCAGTTATACCTTATTATGGTTATGCTAGGCAGGATAGAAAGACTAAGGCTAGGGAACCAATCACAGCCAAACTAGTAGCCAATCTTTTGACTACTGCTGGAGCGGACAGGGTTATAACCATGGACCTACATGCTGGACAAATCCAAGGCTACTTTGATATTCCTGTTGACCATTTAACTGCTATTCCTATACTTGCCGATTACTTTAAAGAAATAGTAGGCAATGATACGGTAGTTGTTTCTCCGGACCTAGGTGGAGTAACTAGGGCCAGAAGTTTTGCAAACCTTTTGGACCTGCCTATAGCCATGATTGAAAAAAGAAGGCCTAAGGCAAATGAAGCGGAGGTAATGAATATCATCGGGGATATAGTTGGTAAAAATGTAATCTTGGTTGATGATATTATAGATACTGCTGGAACTATTGTAAATGCAGCATCAGTCTTAAAGAAACTAGGGGCAAAAAAGATTTATGGTTGTGCCACTCACGGCGTCCTGTCTGGCCCTGCTGTGGACAGGATATATGACTCAGAGTTGGAAAAGTTTATAATTACTGATACTATCCCCCTACATGAAAACTGTAGGATAGATAAGATTGATGTAGTAAGTGTGGCGCCTCTATTTGCAGAGGCCATAAGAAGAATAAATGGAAATAGGTCCATAAGTGTTATTTTTGACTAAAGTAGGTGATAGGTCTTGTATATAGTTGTAGGTTTAGGAAATCCTGGTAGGGATTATTCAAACACAAGGCACAATGTGGGCTTTAAGGTCATAGATGAACTGGCTGAAAGAAATGGAATAAAGGTGAATAAAATCAAGTTTAAGTCCATATTTGGAGAAGGTTTTATAGGCAGGGAAAAGGTTTTGTTGGTCAAGCCCCAAACATATAT
>CAZFIO010000210.1:0-1893 GCA_964519585.1 uncultured Tissierellaceae bacterium | reverse complement strand
CATAGTACTATGAGAATCTAGATATCATAGGAAGGGCTGAATCATAGGAGATGAAATCGATGAAAATTACTGAGAACACGTTAGAATGCAGAAAACAGAATAAAGACACCATCACCAACTGTGGAAATAATGTGGAACTTGAAATACACAGAAATGGGCAGAGTGATTCAAGGATGATTGAAAAGGATGACATCAACACAAACAAACCAACAGAAGGAATGCTAGAAAGAATCCTATCCAGAGGAAATATGAATAATGCCTATCAAAAGGTAAAAAGAAACAAAGGAGCAGGTGGAATTGATAAGATGGAAATAGAGGAACTTCTAGAACATCTAAAAGCCCACCGGGAGGAAATTCTATCATCCCTACTGAATAACAGCTACAAACCATCCCCAGTCAAGCGTGTAGAAATACCTAAAGAAAATGGTAAGATACGTAAACTTGGGATACCAACATTAGTCGACAGGGTTATTCAACAGGCAATTCTTCAAGAATTAAGCCCAATATATGAGCAACAATTCGCAGAAACCAGTTATGGCTTTAGACCAAATAGAGGATGCCATGATACACTCTTAAAATGCCAAGAGTACGCAAATGAAGGCTATTGGTATGTTATTGATATGGATTTAGAGAAGTTTTTCGATACAGTAAATCAATCTATGCTTATGGAGATTTTATCCAGAACCATAAAGGACAACAGAGTACTATCCTTAATACAAAAGTTTCTTAATGCAGGAATTATGGACAAGGGTATGTTCCTTAATAGTGATGAAGGTTTAGTGCAAGGTGGACCAATAAGTCCACTTTTAGCAAATATAATCTTGAATGAACTAGACCAAAAACTAGAAGAATGGGGATATCGATTTGTTAGATATGCAGATGACCTTATGATATTTACAACAAGTAAAAGGGCTGCCCAAAGGCAATACCAGCGAGTCAGTAAATTCATAGAAGGAAAGCTTAAACTTAAAATAAATAAAGAAAAGACAGAAGTATCTAAACTAAATCAAGTTAAATATCTGGGATATACATTTTATAGAATTAAGGGAAAGTGTAGATTCGGAGTCCACCCCAATAGCATAAATAAACTTAAAGATAAAATTAGGATGGTAACAGGTAGAAGCAACGGTATGAGTATAGAGGTAAGAAGGATTAAACTCAACCAGATTATACGAGGCTGGGTTCAATATTTTAAATTAGCCGATATGAAAACTATCATGAAATCTATTGATGAATGGCTCAGAAGAAGAATCCGAATGATAACATGGAAAAGTTGGAAGAAGGTTAAGACAAAATTTATAAACCTTCAAAAATTAGGAGTAGCAAGACAAAAAGCATGGGAATGGGCTAATACAAGAAAAAGCTACTGGCATACTGCCAATAGCTGGATTCTTGCTACAACTCTAACCAATGCTAGGTTTGAAAAACAAGGATATTTAAGTTTTCTTAAATATTACCTTGAAGTTAGAGTGTAAACTATGAAACCGCCGTATACGAGACCCGTACGTACGGTGGTGTGGGAGGTCGGTAAATAAGTTAATTATTTACCTCCTACCCGATTTGGAAAGGAGGGAAGGAAGGCCAAGTTACAAATTAATATAAACTATCAAATAGGTGAAGCCTCATGTCAGGCTTACCTAAGAGAATGAGCATAGTGAAATTTGCTCAGAAACAAGATAGCTCTAGAATAGACTACTTTAAGGATGACTTTGATAAACTGGGATGTTTTAAAGTAATTGACTAAAACAAGTTGATATTATAAAGGTTGAATTATATACTTTATGTAACAATACTTGGAAAAGGACTTGATAGTCGTAAAGGGGAGATGCAAGATTCGAAAGGGGTGCTGGATATATGTTGATGATACATCTATCTATATTGAACACAGAAGAT
>CAZFIO010000209.1:0-1988 GCA_964519585.1 uncultured Tissierellaceae bacterium | reverse complement strand
CTTTGTTGTTCTTGCCCCATGGCATATAGGTTTTGACTATTCATTCCACCCATATTTTGGGCCATATTCATTCCCATAAAGGCCATAGCTGGACCCGACCCTTCATTGGAGGCTGCTGACTGCATAGCCTGGGCCTGGGCTCCTACCATATGGGCTGCTGCCATGGTGGGGTCTCTGAAGGCTGCATTTCTTTGCAGTTCCTTTATCATCTTTTCATCTTCTTCACTGGCTTTTACGCTGGAAACTCCAAAGCTTACTATTTCTAATCCCCTTAGATTTTTCCACTTGGCTGACAGGACCTCATTTAGAGCTTCTGCTAGCTCTGTGGTGTGTCCTGGTAGGGAGGAGTATCTGATGCCCATGTCTGATATTTTTGCAAAGGCTGGTTGCAGGGCTGTCAATAGTTCACTTTTAAGTTGCCCATCTATGGTTTCTCTGCTATAGGCAGCCTCTACATTTCCGCTTACATTTGTATAGAATAAGATAGGATCTACTATTCTGTAGCTATACTCCCCAAAGCATCTGATAGCTATATCTATATCTAGGCCTACATTTCTATCTACTACCCTAAAGGGTACTGGGCTTGGTGTCCCGTATTTGTTGCCTATTAGTTCTTTTTTGTTGAAGTAGTAGACTCTTTGGTCTTTTGGTGGTTCTCCTCCAAAGGTGAATCTTTTTCCTATGTTTTTAAAGGTTTCTTTGATTCCTGTACCTAGGTCTCCTGTAAATATGCTGGGTTCTGTTGAAGTATCATAGGTGAACTCTCCTGGCTCTGCACAGACTTCTACTATTTTTCCTTGTTCTACTATTATCATTGCCTGACCATCTGCTACTGCAATTAGGGATCCGTTGGAGATGATATTGTCGCTTCCCTTGGTGTTTGATGACCTGCCTCCTACTCTTTTTTCTCCCTTTTTTACTAAGATATTTTCTGGAAGTGAGTCGCAGTAAAAGTACTCCTTCCACTGGTCTGCTAAAACTCCTCCTGTTGCTCCTAGTGCTGCTTTAATTAATCCCATGATTTAAACCCCCTTGTGTTTTTCTTTTATAATCAATCTTCTTTCCTCTGATACCCTTATCATTTCATGATGACTTAAATATTCTTCTATTAGGTCAGTCTCGTTGGTTGTTAGTAGTTTAGGCTTTTTGAAGGTGGAAACCTCCTCCAGGTCCACATCTAGAAAATCCTTGATACTATTTAAATGAAACTTCTGTAAACCTAACTTATACTGGTCTTCGTCCCTTATCTCAAGCCCATTTAGGGATAGACTGATTAGTTCTTTTTCATCCCTATCATATTCTATACGGAAGCCCCTGGAAAATTGATAAAATTCTGTATGTCCTTGAAAAGAATCTTCTCTTAGCATATGTTTTACCATTGTTCTTAACTGCTGGCCCGTGACATAAATCCTATACATTTCGTCATTATAGGGAAGGATTTCTATTAAATCTTGATAAAGGACTATAGGTCCTAGTTCTTCTCCCCTTATGGAGCCAGAGCCTAAAAAAACTATATCTAGACCTAGGGCATCCTTTATTGCATCTGCGAATAATTTACCTAGTTCTGTTTCGGTATTTCTTTCAGGATGTGTATATCTGTCGGCAAACCTGGTTATAACCCTGTTATACTTTCTTTCAGTTTCTTCCTTGTACTGCCTTACTATCTTTTCTAATTGTAGGTCCCTAGGACAGGTATCAGGGTTTATGGCTATTAGCTCCCAGCTATAGGAATCTATAGTATTTAAATCAGTATCCACTACAATATCAAATCTACCTATTTGAGATGTTCCGAAGGCTGCCTGTGCTATTGGGATTCCAGCCACCTCCACTGGTTCTTCCAGGTAGGTATGGCTATGCCCTCCAATAATTAGGTCCACTCCCCATCTAGGGTCTAATTGGGCTGCCAATTCCTTGTCTGCTTCTATCCCTATATGGGTTAGTAGGACTATAAAATCTATATCTACAGACTTGTATGAGTTACAGATTTT
>CAZFIO010000208.1:0-1993 GCA_964519585.1 uncultured Tissierellaceae bacterium | reverse complement strand
TACAAGTTAGGTTTAAATGGCGAAGATTTTTAACGCGTCGTAGACGCTTTTTTATTCCTTAGATTTTATCTTCCATTTAATAAAGTCTTCCTATATAATATAAGGTAATTTCTAATAAAAGGGGGTCATCATGGAGGATAGACTGATTGATAGACATTTGAATATAAAAACTCTAGGATTAAGGGACTGGCCAGATCCAAAGACCCCCTACAATAGGTATGAGGGAACTCCCTATAGGGCCCTTGATAGCTTGTTCAAGGAATATGAAATTAGTGAAGAAGATAAGATAGTAGACTTTGGCTGCGGAAGGGGTAGGGTTGTTTTTTATATCCATAAGAGATTTAAGGCTAATATAATAGGTGTGGAAGCCCATGATTTAACTTATCAAGAAGCTTTGGACAACAAAAGAAGATATCTAGAGGCTTCAAGAGATAAAAATATAGCCATTGAATTCAAGCATATCTTGGCCCAGGACTATGAAATTCAGGATGATACAAATATCTTCTATTTCTTCAATCCCTTTTCCATTAAGGTATTTAGGCTGGTAGTAGCAAGTATACTGGGGTCATTTGATAGGGAAAACAGGAGGATAGACCTTATATTCTACTATCCCTTCCCAGAATATAGGTCCTATATGGAAGACAAGACTCCTTTTAAAACATATAAAATCATAAGGGTCAAGGGTGCCAAGGAGAAAAAAGAGGAATTTATAATTTACAGGATAGAAAAAGACTTATACAAGGAGGCAGGGAATGTTTGATTTAAAGCCATTAGAAAATAAAAGTCAAGAAGAAAAATACAAGTATATGCTATTTCTCATGAAGGGGCAGCTGAGAGGGGAGGAAGATGCCTTAGCTAACCTGTCCAATGCCACTGCCATAATCAAGGCCTGTGCAGAGAATCTAAACTGGGCGGGATTTTACCTTCTAAAGGATGGAGTTCTGGTATTGGGTCCCTTCCAAGGTTTACCCGCCTGCAATAGGATTCAGATAGGCAAGGGGGTATGTGGAACTGCAGTAGAAACTAGGGAGATTCAGTTGGTTCCAGATGTCCACCTTTTTCCAGGCCATATAGCCTGTGATGGTGCTTCAGAATCAGAACTAGTACTACCCCTTATTAAGGATGACAAGGTATATGGTGTCCTAGACCTAGACAGCCCAATCAAGGAAAGATTTTCTCAATTAGATAAGGAATACTTTATTAAATTTATCAATTTATTGAATGACTATATTGACTGGGAAAGGCTCATTAAATCCTAAAAGAAGGCAAGATTGATTAAAAGTCCCATTAGATTAGAGGAAAAGTTAATGAAAAATATATTTTTAACCGGTGAAAAAGGAATTGGTAAATCAACCATAATTAATAGAGTTATCCAGGATCTAAACCTATCTTTTGGGGGATATATAACAGAAAGGCAAGTGGTTGGGAATATCAAAAGTTTTTCTATAAAGTCATTAAAAAGCGGAAATTTATATCCTATTGCAAGTGTAGATTTAGATACACTGGAAAAGAACATAAATACAGATAATTTTAAATATCATATTCCAGATTTTCTAAAAAAGGATATAGTTAATTCTGATGTCATAATTTTAGATGAATTAGGTTTTATGGAAAAGGATATAGAAAGCTTTACTGAGACCATATATAAAATTTTGGATAGTGATAAACTTGTACTAGGAGTCATAAAAGATTTTGATTGTGAGTTTTTAAATCAAATTAGGAAGAGAGAGGACTGTACTATAATTAGACTTAATATAAATAATAGGGATTCTATCTATGGAAGGGTTTTAAAGCTTATAAGGGCCGAAATACTTTAGACTTCTAGTTTTTTCAAGAATAATAATTGGATATATAGAAAAACTATAAGAAAGAATACTATAAAAAAGGAGCCTAAAGATGAAAAATAAGCCAAAACCAGATGATAGAAGGGACAATGTAGAAAATATCCAATTTAATATTGACAACACAATTGAGAGTTATAGGAATACAGAAA
>CAZFIO010000207.1:0-2035 GCA_964519585.1 uncultured Tissierellaceae bacterium | reverse complement strand
AATAATCTTGCTTATGGCGGATATCTTAGATTGTTGTTGCGCTTTATTCTCCTTAAGTACATTAACAGATTAGCCAAACTAATCCCAAATTTTGAATATGATCTTTAATTTACTTTATGATTTATCAAAAGTCTGATAAAATAATATTATATGGATAAAAAGGAGAAGAATATGGACTATAAATTAATAAATAAATTTGGAAAAAGTTTTATTACTGTCCCTAGATTAGAGGAATTAGGTTTAAAGAACTGTTTTACAACTATAGACATGGATTTAGGTACAAATACTAATAGGTCCACAGAAGATATAAAAGAAAATTTCAATACCATATATAAGTTCTTAGATGTAGAACCGGAAAGCCTTTACTATGGAATCCAGGTTCATTCTAATCATCTAGAACTTATAAATAATGAAAGCAGACCTTTGAAAGATGATATAGCCCTATTTTTCCCTGATACTGATGGGCTAATTACTAGCAAGGAAAATATAGCCTTAAATACAAGATTTGCAGACTGTATCCCCATAATCATCTTCGATCCTAAAAATATGATTCAGGCAAATATTCATTCCGGCTGGAAAGGGACCTTGGAGAGTATAGGGATTAGGGGCCTAGAAATAATGTTTAATAAATGTAAGTCTAAGGCAGAAGATTTACTTGTTGTCCTAGGGCCTGCCATAGGTAAGGAGGATTTTGAGGTAGATATTGATGTAATGGAGAAATTTAAGGAAGAATTCACCTTCCATGACCAAATAATCAAACAAAAAAACCAGGGAAAGTATCTTATTGATTTAAAGGGGATTGTAGTAAAACAGTTTCTTGCTGAGGGTATAAGGGAGGAAAATATAATAGATATAGACCTTTCAACTTTTTCTACCCCTTACCTTCACTCCTTTAGAAGAGACAAAGAAAGATTTGGTTTGATGGGGTGTGTGACAATTATATAATTTTTATAAGGTTGACCCCCATTATAAACCTATGGGCTTATAATGAAAATAGTTAATTTATCATTTATAAACTATGATATAATTAATCTAGAAATAATATATATGTACTAATAAATCTATTATAAATCGAGGGATGTTAATGGAAAAAAGTTCTGTTGCCCAAATAAGTATTAAAGAAGTTATTGATAAAAATGATATTGAGGACTTTATAAAATTACCTTATAAAATTTATGATGAAAGTGAACCCTGGGTAGCCCCTTTGGATGGGGATTTTAAAAAATATATACAGGGAATAAACAACTTCCTAAACCAATCAGGACCAAGTATTAAAATCTTAGCCTATAAGAATGATCAGGTAGTTGGCAGATTGTTAGTAGGAATTAATAGCTTGCTTAATGAAGCAAAAGGATTTAAAGAAGGCTATATATCATTGTTTGAGACCATAAAGGATTATGAGGTATCCAATGAGCTTTTGGGATACGCAGAAACTTGGCTTAAGGATAGGGATATAAACTTAATTAAGGGACCCTTGGCCCTGCCTGGTGGGGATGACAAAAGGGGGTTCTTATTAGATAATTTTAAGGATCCTACCACAATTATGAACATGTATAACAAGGACTACTACAATGACTTATTTGTAGACTATGGTTTTGAAAAATATTTAGACTGTTATGCTTATAAAAGTGATGTTTATAATGAAAAAATAGAGAGATATAAAAAATTAGTTCCCTATGCTATGAAAAAATATGGTTTTAGGCTAGATAAAATTGATTTGAAAAATATAGATAAGGAAATGGCAGATATAAAAACTATAATTTCTAAGGCTATGCCTGAAGATTGGGATGATTTTATACCACCTTCTAAGGAAGAAATGAGTTTGATGGCCCAGCAGTTGGTGCCCTTTGCAGATCCAAATATAATCTATATAGCAAGAAACCTGAAGGGTGAGCCTATAGGATTTAATATATCCCTACCTGATTACAATCAGGTTCTTAAGAAGTTAAGGGGAAAGCTGTTTCCTTTTGGACTATTTAAGTTTTTATATTATAAGAGTAAAATAGACAGGATAAGGTTCTTCGTTCTATTTGTA
>CAZFIO010000206.1:0-2043 GCA_964519585.1 uncultured Tissierellaceae bacterium | reverse complement strand
TATGATGATTGATATTACTATGTCCCTCTATTCAGATGGATAAAACCTCATACCCCATATTTCTTAAAACCTCATACCTTTTATAGAGATATTAATAAAAAAGCGGTAAAATCAAATGCTCATACGTTGTATATATCAAAACCTCATACTGTGTAATACCTATTACAATGATTGATATTACTATGTTCTTCTATTCAGATGGATAAAACCTCATACCCTATATTTCTTAAAACCTCATACCTTGAACCTAGTAAAATCAAAAGGTATGAGGTTTTATAGATATATTTCCTATGTCAACGATTTTCACTTGACTATAGCCAATTATAATAGTATGATAGTTGTATTAAAAGACAAGGAGGTGTGAGGGCTTTTTATTTTTAAATAATTAAGCCTAGATATTATGATTAAATATTGTGCAATTGATGGGGGTAATTCTACAATTACTATGGTTATTGATGGAGTGAAATATCCGAGAGTGTTTCCGTCTATACAGTCAGATCCTATTACTGCGAAAGCAAATTACACTAATGACAGCTACCTCAAAAGTATGGACATGAATTTATTCAACAAATTACATGTTGAAGCTGCCATGAATTTAGGTGGTAATGAATTTAGGACAGAATTTATCTTTGGTAAAATGGCTGAAGTGTTTCAAAAAGATTTAAGAACTAGACCTAACTCGGACAAGTATCAAGATAAAAATTTAGCAAAATGGATGGTTACTGCATTAGCATTTGGGTTATTGGAACTCAAAATCGAGGAAGAAGGATATACTATAAAAAAGAATGATAATATCACCTTTAATACCATTCTTTCTACTGGATTGCCATACAGGGAAGGTAAGGATGAGTATAAGAAGAAAGAATGGAGGGACTTATTTATAGGAACCCATAGAATTTCTTTTTTACATCCATTGTTTAAGGGTCTTACTGTTGATTTAGTGGTTGAAGATGCAGCGGTTCAGGTAGAGGGGGAAATGGGATTAAACTATCAACTTAACAAAAGTGATGGCATTTTCTTAAATTCCAAGCCAGAAGATTTAATTAACAAAAAAATGGGAATGATAGATATAGGTGGACATACTACAGAATTTGTGACTATAGGCTATGACTTAATTGAGGAAGAAGGATATGATGATTTTGAAGCTGACGAAAATGCAGAAATAATTGTAGCCCCCGCTTTGAAGGCAGATTTAACAGACGGAATTATGCGAGGGGTAAAGACAATAATGGAAGACGTTATTGTGGAGATAGATGAGCAATATAGGACAAAGATGGGCAAACCACTGAAAAGATTGACTAGCAGAGATATAGAATTAGCCTTTACCAATAAAGGAAGATATGAAGGCACTAGGGGTTGGATATTGCCTGAGAAAATTGATGTAAAACCCTTATTTAACAGGCAAATTGAAAATCTTGCAATGGATATTACTCAGAAGATTAATGCATTATATCAAGAATATACTATTTCAGAAATAGACCATATTTTCCTTTGCGGTGGAGGGAGCAGAATAAACCACTTAATAGATTCAATTAAGGTTGAGTTAGGAAGATTAGGGTTTAACGAAAAGAAAATTATTCCTATAGCTGATCCTGTGTTCGCAAATGCTAAGGGCTATTATTTAGTACTACAACAGGCATTTGAGGATGCACCAGAATTGATGGAATAGTGGAGGGATTCTAGTGAGAAAGAAGTATAAGCACAAAGATAGACTAACTATTTATATATCTAAGGAAGCTAGCCAAGATGTATTGGATTGGTTGGGACAACAAAACAGTGTTAGTTACTCAATTATGTCAATATTGGAAAGGTTTGTTAAAAGTGGATTTACTTATGGTGAAAACAATATCCCTATTGCGGATGTTCCTGACTTGAAGAATGCTTCTATCAATAAATCAAATAATAACATTGCTATAGAAAGTGATAAGCCGGTAAAAGAAGAGTCAATAGGCGATAAGAAGGAAGTAAAAACTAACCCTGCAACAAAAGAAAAACAAAAGGAAGAAATATCTGAATTGGCTAATCAAAATCAAAGGCATAAAC
>CAZFIO010000205.1:0-2120 GCA_964519585.1 uncultured Tissierellaceae bacterium | reverse complement strand
TGCTTCATTTCATTTCTAAGTTTTATTTCAAATTCATTTCCGGACATTTTCTTTTCTGGGTTACGCTCTATGTAATATTCCCGAATAAGCTCTTGGTCTTTATGCACAAAGGTAGGTTCTGTAAAAATGAACCTCATATTATCTATCTTGCTAAGCTCCTTCTTAAGTTCTGCATAGGCATAGATAGTAAAGTAAGCTGATATTACAGATAGCTTTGACCCTTTATTGAGTTCTGCCTTTAATTCATCTACAACCCTATATTTCTTATTATCCAATACCTTAGGTGGCTTCATATAATCAATCCTCCGATACTATTTTATCTACCTCACTATCCGTTGGCTGTTTCTTAGTCTTTCGTCTGTCTGCAGGTTTCTCTGCGTCCTTAGGTATGACCCAGACATCACTAAGCTTAAAGGCCCCTTGTATTCTGCCTTCCTCACAAAGTATCTGAACCCTCCGTCTTGAAATATCCCACTTCTCAGCTACTTCCTTTGCCGATAAATAATCCATTATAAACACCTCCACTTAAAGAAGTCTGTTAATTTATTATATTCCACTGTGCGAATAATAGCAATGATTATTTGACTTTTGCTTCCAGTAGCTTTTTTTGACTTTGAGGCAGGATAGCCGACGGCTGCGGGTAGAACTTAAAAATAACCGTTGACATATAGACTAGGTGCGCGGTATAGATGATATTAGTGGGGTCACTATTTTAAAGGAAGCCCGATAGGAGAGGAGGTGCTGGAAATTGCAAGGGATAGTAAAGGTAGGTTGCGTACTAGCGAAAAGACCGTCTCCATTAAGTTTGCATTAGAAGAAAGTACAGCAGTCCAGCTCAGAGCTATGGCTGAGCAACTTGATGTACCTATGACAAGCGTTATAAGGCAAGGTATTAGTTTGGTACTAGAATAAACGTCGACTGATACCAAATAAAGAGTGTACCATGAACCACAGTTTTTGGTATAGATTCATTATACTATAACTTAGTCTATAAAAGTATACATTGATGGGCTACCGAAAACAGTCTAAAAATAAGTTCATAAATGTATCGACTAGGGTTTATAGAATAGTCTATTGAATGTGTAGACATTTATAGACCACTACCACTATTTCATAGCCCAAATAAAAATTGCAAGAAAGGAATGATTATATTATGGCTGTATACGGTTATCATAGAACAAGTACTGCCGACCAGCATTTAGACAGAGGTATTAAAGCTATCAATAATTATTGTATTGCTAACAATATTAAGATAGATGAAATGTTTACGGACCAGAAAACAGGTAAAAATTTTAACAGGCCAGATTATCAAGCATTGAAAAGGATAGCAAAGAATAAATCTGATATAATTATAATTTCAGAAGTTGACCGCCTTGGCCGCAATAAAGAAGAAACCCTGAAAGAGCTTCAGCATTGCAAGAACCTTGGTGTTAGACTTATGATTTTAGAAATACCTACAACCTTAGTTGATTATTCTACAATGGAAAGCTCGCTTGCCAGTATGTTAATGGATACTATCAATAATATGTTGATAGAAATGTACGCTACCATAGCACACGCTGAAATGCTTAAGAAGGAAAAACGCCAATCCGAAGGAATACAATCCATGAAAGACCGTGGTGAATGGGATAAATACGGTAGACCCGTTGCTATGGATTATGATAAGTTTAAAAAAGAATACAGTAAAGTACAAGCAGGCCATATTAAACCCTTTGAGCTAATAAATCAACTAGGTATGGCGAAATCCACTTACTATAAGTATGCTAAACAAGTCAAGGATGAGTTATATACTAAGGGGGTCTGTACTGTATGATGACCATGTGCCCTAGTTGTTTCGAGCTTTACAGTGAAATTTGGTCTAAACCCTGCTGTGGCTGTGGATATAAAACTGTTAGCGTCTGTATTGAGCTTATAGGAGTGGCTAAGCTACTGATAAATCGAGGTTTTAAGCTTTCCTACGCTAATTGCTCTACACATGACGATGAGTCAGGTATTGGTAAAACTACTCAAATCACTATTGAGTTTGGAGCATCTTACCCAGAGGCCATGTTTCAGGAACTTCCTCCTGATTGGACTATGTACGAATTTAATCGGGTCAAGGATAACCAAATTATAGAGCC
>CAZFIO010000204.1:0-2150 GCA_964519585.1 uncultured Tissierellaceae bacterium | reverse complement strand
AAGGTATGTGTGGGCGGCTACTGATCCCAGTTATGGCTTTGACTGTTCAGGCTTGACCTATTATGTCTTTAATCGCTATGGAATATCAACACCTAGAGGGTCTGTAGATTTTAAAAATGCCGGTACAATAGTCCCCTATTCACAGATGGCCCCTGGGGATATTATCTCCTGGGATACAAGAAATGCAGGTAGGGTGACCCATGTGGGTATATATATCGGGAATGGAATGATGGTCCATGCATCATCCAGTAATAAGAGAGTAGTCAAAATCAGTGTGGCTCTCTACCAGAGCTATGCCAGGACCCGCCTCCTTCAGATTCACCGTTTCTACAAGAACTAACCTTAATAATTAGTAAACAATCTAAAGCTTTGGTGGAAAATCACTTTCGAATTCCTCAAACAATTAAGCACATCACGATTGTTTATTAATGTCTTATGTTTTATAGTAGTTTCTAGTTCGAAGAACTTTTTCTAATTTATTTAGTATAAAAATTATTCTAATCTTTAGTCCTGATAGAATATTATTAGTATGAAGCAGATTTGTGCAATCTTCTAACTTATATAATAGATATTGTGCAAAAATCATGGTTTTTTCTTGAGGGAAAAATTTTCTTGGGCTATAATACATAAGTTACGATTAGAATATATTTGTTTATAAATTGTCTAAATTTGACAGAAAACTGGCTCAGGTTCCGACATAGGAGGAGATTTAATGATTGAAATAACTAATTTGAGTAAGTATTATGGGCCTCATCTGGCTGTGGATAATATCAGCTTTAGGGTGGAACCCGGAGAGATACTTGGGTTTTTGGGTCCGAATGGTGCGGGCAAGACAACAACTATGAATATACTTACAGGCTTTTTATCTGCAACATCGGGGAGTGTAAAAATCAATGGTTATGATATTCTTGACCAGCCCCAGGAGGCGAAGAGCCATATAGGTTATCTGCCTGAAAGTCCACCACTATATATGGATATGACAGTCATGGAATATTTGAAGTTCGTGGCGGACCTTAAGGGTGTTCCTGTGGATGAAAGACCTAAGCACTTGGCCAATATCATGAGGATGGTCAGGATTACTGACATGGCAGGTAGATTGATCAAAAATCTTTCTAAGGGTTATAAGCAAAGGGTTGGAATAGCCCAGGCTATGATTGGTGATCCAGAGGTTCTGGTGCTGGATGAGCCGACAGTAGGTTTGGATCCCAAGCAGATTATTGAAATTAGGTCCCTGATAAAAAGTCTTAGTAGCAAGCATACTGTAATTTTAAGTTCACATATACTCTCAGAGGTGAGCGCTGTCTGCGATAGGGTAGTTATTATTAGTTCTGGCAAAATTGTTGCTATCAAGACCATTCAGGAACTTTCTAACCTTTATAGTAGTTCAACCAAATTCAGGATGACAGTGCAAGGACCTGCGAAGGAAGTCCAGCAGGTCTTGCGTCGAATTTCGGGAATCACAAGTATACAAAACTTGGAGAACCCCAACTCGACAATATCAATTTTTGAGGTAGAAAATTCACCAAGTGACGATCTCCGAAAACAGGTCTTTTTTGAAATGGCCCGAAATTCCTGGCCTATTCTGGAGATGAGATCTTTGGATGCATCCCTTGAAGATATTTTCCTCCAGGCCACGTCTACCAGCATGGAATCTTATAAGGAGAAGGTTAAATGAAAAGAATAAATGCAATATTTAAAAGAGAACTATCCTCCTATTTTAAATCCCCTATAGCTTATGTAATTCTAGGTGTGTTTTCCCTTATTTTTGGAGTATTTTTCTCTGTGGAAGTTATATTTGGCCACCAGTCAGATATAGGGGGGAACATCCTTCTTATGCAGCTCCTGTTAGTTATACTGATTCCCATAATAACCATGAGGACTTTCACGGAAGACAGGAGGGGAGGGACTGATGTCCTGCTTTTGACATCTCCTGCCTCAGTCTTTGAAATTGTTATGGGGAAATTTTTGGCCTCCCTGTCCCTTCTTCTTATTATGACATCCACCACTCTGGTCCACCTCTTATTCACTATAGGTTTTAGTGGTGTGGTTGACGCCAAGACTCTGGGGGCCTACATCGGTTTTATTTTCATAGGCTCGGTATATCTTTCTATCGGACTTTTCACCTCATCTGCCACAGAAAATCAGCTGAT
>CAZFIO010000203.1:0-2243 GCA_964519585.1 uncultured Tissierellaceae bacterium | reverse complement strand
GCTTCCAGGCTTGAGAAAGAAAATCTTGCAGATAAGGAAAGATTTTTACAACTGACCTCTGACAAAGAAAATTTCCAGGAAAAATTTGAATTCCTAAAAGAATTAGAAGAGGGGCAAAGCCTAGAAGGATTTCTTTTTCCTTCAACCTATGAGGTATTTGTAAATGCAAAGGAAGAAGATATTATAGGCAAGATGCTAAAAGAGTTTGAAAAAACATATAGTGATGATTTGAAGGAAAAGGCAAAAAATCTAAATATGGATTTAAACCAAGTGGTAACCCTAGCCTCAATAATTGAAAGAGAAGGCAGGTTAGATAGTGAAAGAGAAATCATGTCAGGTGTCTTTCACAATAGGTTAAAGATTAATATGAACCTACAATCCTGTGCTACTGTCCAGTATATCCTAGGAGAAAGGAAGCCGGTTCTATCTACTGCGGAAACCTTGATTCCATCACCATACAATACCTATATCAACAGTGGTCTACCACCTGCCCCTATTGCAGCACCAGGAAAGACATCCTTAGTAGCTGCAGTAAACCCTGCAGATGTAGACTACAAGTATTTTGTCTTAACAGGTAGGGACGGTTCTCATACCTTCTCTAGAACCCTAGCAGAACACAATAAGGCAAAGGAAAATATGATAAGGGATTGATCAAATGGACAATATAAATGAAGGTCACATTGTTGAATATATAAGGAATCTAGTCCCTGAAAAATCACAACTAAAGGATTTGGAAGCTTATGCAGTAAAAAACCATATACCCATAGTTGAGCCTGAGGTGGCCCAACTATTAAGGGTCCTTATAAAGATGCAAAGGCCCAGAAATATCTTGGAGGTAGGCACAGCCATAGGGTACTCAGCCATTGTAATGGCTAAAAACACAGGGGAAGATACAAGGATTACTTCTATTGAAAGACGGAAGGATATGGTCCAGCTAGCAAGGGAAAACATAGACAAATATCAGTTTAATAATAAGATTAGGGTTATAGAGGGAGATGCAGCTGAGATTTTGCCTAGCATAGAAGAAAACTATGACTTTATATTTTTAGATGCAGCAAAGGGTCAATATATGGATTTTTTTAATGAGGCAATTAGGCTACTAAAGGCTGGTGGCATAATTGTCTCTGATAATGTTCTGTTTAAAGGCATGGTTTCTTCTGACAAGTTAGTTATTAGGAGAAAGAAAACCATTGTAAAAAGATTAAGAAGTTTTTTGAAATATATTAATCAAATAGATGGATTTACATCATCCATTATCCCCATAGGAGATGGACTAGCTATAACATACAGGGAGGTATAAGCTTGGAGAAGATTGAACTTTTAGCACCAGCCGGAGATTTAGAAAAGTTAAAGATGGCTATTATATACGGGGCTGATGCTGTATATTTAGGTGGAGAATCATTTGGCCTTAGAAAGGCATCAAAGAATTTCTCCCTAGATCAAATTGAAGAAGGGATTAATTATGCCCATGAAAGAGGAAAAAAGGTATATATTACCTTAAATATAGTACCACACGACAAGGATTTACATGGTTTGGAGGAATATGTCCAGGCCCTATATAAAATAAAGGCTGATGCTGTTATTGTATCAGATCCTGGTATGTATTCTATAATTAAAAGAACCACACCAGACCTTCCTATTCATATTTCTACCCAGGCCAGTGTCACAAACTATGAAACCATAATGTTCTGGTATAACCTAGGGGTAAGAAGGATAGTTTTGGCCAGGGAATTATCTTTTGATGAAATAATAAATATTACTAAAAGAGTACCAAAGGACTTGGAGATTGAAGCCTTTGTTCATGGTGCCATGTGCATGTCATATTCAGGCAGGTGTCTTCTTAGCAACTATATGACAGGCCGAGATGCAAATATGGGTGATTGTGCCCAGCCCTGTAGGTATAAATACCACCTAGTTGAAGAAAAAAGGCCAGGTGAGTACTTTCCCCTTTATGAAGAGGATGGGGGAACCTTTATTTTTAATTCCAAGGACCTATGTATGATTGAACACATACCAGACCTAATTAAATCAGGTATAAACAGCTTCAAAATAGAAGGCAGGGTAAAGAGTGCCTACTATGTAGCAACGGTTATAAGGTCGTATAGAATGGCAATAGACCATTATTATAAGGACAAGGATAATTATAAATATAAGGAAGAATGGCTAAGTGAAATAAAAAAGGTAAGCCATAGGGACTTTACCACTGGCTTTTATTATGATAAGCCGGACAAGGATGCACAGGT
>CAZFIO010000202.1:0-2253 GCA_964519585.1 uncultured Tissierellaceae bacterium | reverse complement strand
CCCCTAAGGATTCCATTTTTCTTCAAGGTTACGAATACTGCCTTTCTTGTATTTAATAATTCACTAGAAAGATTTTTTGGTAAGGGCATTGGCCTTCCCTTGTCTATAAAATACTCTAGACTTTCCCTAGCTAGTCTTACATATTCATCTTCATTCTTCCTAAGTTTCTTTAAACTATCCCTTTCGTCCTGCTTAACTTCTTCATATATATTCCTATCACTCTTGCCTACAACTTCCAGCCTAGCTGTGCCATAACCAACACCAAAGGGGCCCTCATAGGAGACAACTTCTGTATCTAACTTATACTTGTCCAAACTTCCTGCCATAATCATTAGAGAACGAAGGCCGCATTCTCCAGCCTTGTTGCTTAGTTTTAAATCAAATTCAACTATCCCCTTCATATCTCCTTCTTCTAATAGGTTCATAATCTTCTCATCAAAAATTTTCCCCTTAGATGAAAATGGGTAGGGCCCCTCCTTAGCAAGTTTGTGAGATAGGTCTCCACTGGCTATAAGGACAAGATCTTCCTCTGACTCCTCTACAGCTTCCTGAATTATCATGCCAAATCTGTATAAATCTTTGGGTGGCAGTAGGCCATAGGATATGTGGATAAGTTTGTAATCTTGATAGACCTTATCCACAAAGTATAAAGGTACCAAGACCCCATGGTCTAAATCCCTGGATAGATTGTGTTCCTTTTCTAATAATTCATCCAATTCTGCAATAAATATCCCTTCCATGTTTGATCTTTTTATAATTTCATTAACTAGGTCTAGATTGTTGTCAAATTCAGACTTAAGCCCCGGAAAACCAAACTTTGAAAAATCCCCCTTTAGCTTTTGGCCGGTTGAAATTGTTATAGCATCAGAAAATATAGGTCCATGGGGGGTGATTATTATGATTGTAGAGGGATTTTTCTTTTTTATGTCCCTGCTTAAGGCCTCTACTCCTTCAATAGTTTTTCTTGCTTTTTCTTCCTCTCCCCTGCCTATTTCTTCTAATATGATTGGAGGATGAGGGAAAAGGTATGTAGCTAGTATTTTACCCATATATATGCTCCTTTCTTTAACAATAGACAAACAGTAGTCAAGCAATGGCCAAGCGATAGACAAACAATAGTTACTAGGGTCAAGCTTTAGGGTCCTAGTAACGGAGATCTCTCCACTACGGTCGAGATGACTGGGGTCAGGCTTTGTGGTCTCAAAAATGCGCTAGGGACGGTCCTTGTTGCACTGCAATGGCCAAGCGATAGACAATCAATAGTTACTAGGGTCATAAGAAAAAAACAGATAAGCTTATACTTATCTGTCTTCATCCTATTCTTCCTCTGTTTCTTCTTCTTCAGAAACTAGTGGTACATCTCCTGCATCTTCTAATTCATCAATTTCTTCTTCTTCGTCTTCTATGATTACTGCTTCCGATAAGGTACAAACTAGTGAATCTAGCTCTGCTAAAATTGTTACTTTTTCGTCCTTTGCTATATCTAAATCACTAACAAAGATTGGGGTTGTGTAATCCATATCTGCTACATCAACTTCAGCTACTGACGGTATATTCCCTGGTAAACATTCTACTTCTACTTCATCTAAAATTTGGTTTAGTACTGATGGTTGAAGCTGAATATTATCCCTATTGACTAGGTTAATTGGAATCATTACCTTAATTAATTCATCCATATTTAATTCTAGAAAATCAATGTGTACAAATTGACTTTTAAATGGATGTCTTTGTAAATCTTTAATTATGACTGGATGTTTTCCTCCATCTAATTCTAAATCTATAACAGACGTAGTCCCTGCTAACCTAAATATTTTTCTAAACTCAGAATCATCTACTTGGATATGTTTTGTTTCCTCTCCTCTTTTATAGATTACTCCAGGAATTAAGCCCTCAACTCTTAATTTGTTGACTTTATTGCTTCCAATTCCCGATCTATTTTCTACAATCATCTTCGGTGTTGACATTCTTTTACCCCCTATTAATTTTACTATATAGTATATATACCATATTCTAATATATTATGCAAATACCTAATTTACAGCAATACCTGCAGTATTAATAATAAAACTACACCTGGTACTCCCAAAAAACCAACCACTAATGCATTCAAGGGATTAATAACTATACTTGCCCCAAATATTCCCCCAACTAGATTGAATAAGAAGAGGGCAACCCCACCAATAAGACCATTTATTATTAGTTTTGATAATATCCGAATAGGTATTACTAAAAACATACCGATAACATAAAGTA
>CAZFIO010000201.1:0-2256 GCA_964519585.1 uncultured Tissierellaceae bacterium | reverse complement strand
GTATCAGGGTAATCAAATCCTTTACCCAAGAAGACTTGGTTACAGAAAGATTTAAAGGAGTAAATCAAGATAACCTAGATAAAAACTTAAAGCTTGTAAAGGTCTCTGGATCCTTCAGGCCACTACTTGAGTTTATATTTTCCATTAGTTTGTTGATTACGATTTTCTATGGTGGAAAAGAAGCTATTAAGGGTAATATCTCTCTAGGAGACTTTATAGCCTTCAATGCCTACCTAGGCTTGTTAAATTGGCCTACTAGAGCTATCGGTCAGGTTATCAATGTGCTTCAAAGAGGGTCTGCATCTATGGATAGACTAAATGCTATCCTAGATGAGAAACCTGAAATTCTAGACAGTCCTAATGCCATATCGGCCCCTAACCTAGCTGGTGAAATAGAATTCAAAGAGGTAAGCTTCAAATACCCTGGCAGTAAATTCAATGCCCTTACTGATATTAATTTCAAGTTGAAGAAGGGTGACACCTTAGCTATAGTAGGTAGAACAGGTAGTGGTAAAACTACTATTTTAAACTTGTTACTAAGATTATATAATTTGCACCAAGGAGAAATCCTAATTGATGGCCTCAATATTGATGCCTATTCCTTAAAATCTCTAAGAGAAAATATAGCCTATGTTCCCCAAGATTCTTTCCTATTTTCTAAATCTATTAGGGAAAATATAGGATTTGCCTTTGATAAGGAGCTAGATATAAAAGAAATTCACCAAGCAGCCAAGTTATCAGACCTATATGAAAATATTATAGAATTTCCCCAGGCTTTTGAAACTATCCTTGGGGAAAGAGGAGTTACCCTATCTGGTGGTCAAAGGCAAAGGACATCTATAGCAAGAGCCTTAATCAAAGACTCACCTATACTAATCCTTGACGATAGCTTTTCGGCCGTTGATACAGAAACAGAAGACAAAATCTTAAACAATATTAAAAAATATGCCCAGGGAACAAGCACCATAATAGTAAGTCATAGGATATCCACTGTTCAATTTGCTGATGAAATAATCTTTCTAGATGGGGGAAGAATTATAGAACGTGGCAACCATAAACAACTACTGGATTACAAAGGAGCCTACAAGGACCTATATGACAAACAACTACTGGAAGAAAAAATAAGAAAATAGGAGGGATGACAATGAAAGGGAAAGTATCAGCAAGAGACCCAGAAAAATATGATTGGAATCTAATGAAGAGATTGCTCCAGTATGCAAGACCATATTGGAAGCTCTTTTTCCTATCCTTAATTATGCTTATTGTCATCACTGGCCTAGAGCTTTTTAATCCCTACCTTTTAAAAGTTGCCATAGACGACAATATAAACACCAATATCAAGCCTATGTATGAGTTATCTTTAGAATCTGAATTTGAAGGCTCCATATATAATAATAATAAGTATATAAGAAAAGATAAACTAAGTAGCCAAGAACAATTATTAGTCAAAGATATGCCTGAAAAGAAAATCATCTCCTCAAATGGCTCATATTATTTAGTAGATTATCAGTTAGAAGATACAAGAAACGGTATAAGGCTAGAAAAAGAAGATTATGCCACCTTTAGACAAGAAGATATGGCTGGAATAAATCGTATATCCATCTACTTCCTCTTAACTATTAGCCTCACATTTTTATTTAACTATGGCCAAATCTTCCTGCTTAACTATACAGGACAAAAAATAATCTACAATATCAGGGAGGAATTGTTTGACCATATACTAGGTTTATCAGTAGCTTTCTTTGACAAAAACCCTATTGGCAGCCTAGTAACCCGTCTTACCAACGATACAGAAACCCTTAATGAAATGTATACCTCTGTAATCGTAAATTTATTTAAGGATTTATTTACCCTTATAGGTATAGTATTTATTATGATAAGGATGGATTTTAAACTTTCCCTATTATCCTTTACACTTATTCCCTTCATCCTAGTCGTAGCCCTAATTTTCAGACGACATATCAGGGTGGTTTACAGGGATTCAAGAATACAGCTGGCTAAAATTAATTCTAGTCTCAATGAGTATATTACAGGTATGAGGATAATACAAATCTTTAAAAAGGAAAATAAAATTTCCAATGATTTTGATATGAACAACAAGGAATATCTTGATACAAATAAAAAAGAGGTTAAAATCTATGCCATACTTAGGCCCTCAATAGAAATCATAAGATCCCTAGGTATAGCTGGCCTAATATACTTTGCTGGAGGCAAGGTTATATCCAAGCAAATAGAGTTCGGAATGCTATATATTTT
>CAZFIO010000200.1:0-2324 GCA_964519585.1 uncultured Tissierellaceae bacterium | reverse complement strand
CGTTATCAACACCAGCTGGTATCTTAACAGAAATCTTTCTTGTTTTTATCTCACTTCCAGTCCCATTGCATACATTACATTTTTCTTCAATTACTTCACCACTACCTTGGCATACTTCACAGGTACCCACCCTAACCATCTGGCCAAAGGGGGTCTGCTGAGCGTATCTGACTTCTCCTGAACCGTTGCAATTATCACAGGTCTTTTTGTCGGTTCCAGGTTTTGCCCCTGATCCACTACAATTAGAACATTCCTCAGACCTTCGAATCTGAATTTCCTTCTCCACTCCAAAGACTGCTTCTTTAAAATCAATATTTAGATTATATCTTAGGTCCGCTCCCCTTAAAGGTGCATTTCTTCTAGTGGTAGATGATGAAAAACCTCCAAATCCTCCACCAAATATATCTCCGAATATATCCCCAAATATATCTCCTAAATCACTAAAATCACTATAATTTTGTGCTTGAGGATCTACACCTGCATGGCCAAATCTATCGTACCTAGACCTTTTTTCTGGGTTACTAAGTATTTCATAAGCTGCAGTAGCCTCTTTAAATAATTGTTCTGCCTTGCTATCATCTGGATTTAAATCTGGATGGTACTTCTTGGCAAGACCCCTATAGGCACTTTTTATTTCATTTTCAGTGGCATCTTTCCCTACGCCTAATATTTCATAAAAATCCCTCAAAAATCCACACCTGCTTTCATTAACAGTAAAGAGGGGACCATACCCTCAAATCTAATCTTTCCAAATCTTGAATTTGGCCAGTTCTTGTTAGGTACAAACAGGTCCCCCTTACATACTTATTTTCTTTATATGATCTTACTCTTCATCTACTACTTCATAGTCTCCATCAACTACATCATCTTCAAGATTGGCTCCAGTATCCCCTTCAGTCTGGGCATACAATTTTTCAGATATTTTATAGAACTCTTCACTTAAGGCTTCAGATTTTGATTTGATATCTTCAATATCATCATTTTCTATAGCTTTTTTCAAGTCCCCTAGTTTTGACTCTACAGCAGCCTTCTCATCATCCTGGATCTTGCCTTCTAACTCCTTAAGGGTCTTTTCTGTTTGATAAACTAGGGAATCCGCGTTGTTCCTAACCTCTATAGCTTCTCTTTTCTTATTATCTTCATCAGCATACATTTCTGCTTCCTTTACTTTCTTTTCAACCTCATCATCACTTAAGTTACTAGAAGCAGTAATGGTGATATTTTGTTCCTTGCCAGTTCCCATATCCTTAGCAGAAACATTCACTATACCATTGGCATCTATATCAAAGGTTACCTCTATTTGTGGCACACCTCTTCTTGCTGGGGCTATACCATCTAACTGGAATCTTCCTAGAGTCTTATTGTCAGCAGCCATTTGTCTTTCACCCTGTAGTACATGTATATCTACAGCAGTTTGATTATCAGCGGCTGTTGAGAAGACTTGGGACTTTTTAGTAGGGATAGTTGTGTTTCTTTCTATTAGGACAGTAGTTACACTACCAAGAGTTTCTATACCTAATGATAAGGGGGTTACATCCAGTAGTAGGATATCTTTTACCTCTCCACCTAGTATACCACCCTGAAGGGCAGCACCTAGTGCTACACATTCATCTGGGTTTATGTCCTTTTGTGCATCTCTGCCTATTAGTTTTTTAACCGCATCCTGAACAGCAGGAATTCTAGTAGATCCTCCTACAAGAAGAACTTTTTCAATTTCACTAGCCTTTAAACCAGAATCCTTTAAGGCAGCCTTTACTGGTTCTATAGTTTTTTGAACCAGGTCACCAGTTAACTCCTCAAATTTAGCCCTTGTAATGTCCATATTTAAATGAAGTGGACCAGATTGGTTGGCAGTAATAAAGGGTAGGTTTATGTTTGTAGACATAGTTGTGGATAATTCTTTTTTAGCCTTTTCTGCAGCTTCCTTAAGTCTTTGTAGACTCATAGTATCCTTAACTAGGTCAATACCATTTTCCCTTTTAAACTGGTCATTAATATAGTCAATTAAAACCTTATCAAAATCATCTCCACCTAGGGAGTTATTGCCCCTTGTAGCCAGAACTTCAAAAACACCGTCACCAACATCAAGTATTGAAACGTCAAAAGTTCCACCACCTAGGTCAAAGACCATAATCTTGTGCTGGCCTTGTTCCTTATCAACACCATAAGCCAAGGCTGCTGCCGTAGGTTCATTTATAATCCTTTTTACCTCTAGACCTGCAATCCTACCTGCATCTTTAGTTGCTTGTCTTTGACTATCAGTGAAGTATGCTGGTACTGTTATTACAGCCTCAGTTACTTTTTCACCCAAATAGGATTCTGCA
>CAZFIO010000199.1:0-2357 GCA_964519585.1 uncultured Tissierellaceae bacterium | reverse complement strand
TACTTTGTTACTCTTTACAATATATTCAACAACTACCTTGACGAATTAACCGAAGACAATATTGTTAAAAGTCGTACAGGCTTTAAAGAGACACTAGTCTGGAACAAGCTTTATAAATTCCAGAAAGACGGTGTAATGGGTGCTATAGATAAGATTGAAAAGTATAACGGCTGTATAATAGCTGACAGTGTTGGGCTAGGTAAAACATTCACTGCTCTTGCAGTTATAAAATATTATGAATTGCGAAATGATAGGGTTTTAGTTATTGTCCCTAAGAAACTACGTGAGAACTGGACTGTATACACCATGAATGATAAACGGAATATCTTCTCTGGTGATAGGTTCAATTATGATGTCCTAAATCATACTGATCTAAGTAGAACCAGCGGCTATTCAGGTGAGATTAACCTTGCTACCCTTAATTGGTCTAACTATGACCTCGTTGTAATCGATGAGAGCCACAACTTTAGAAACAATCCACCAGTCAAAGGTCGTATCACACGTTATGAACGGTTTATGAATGACATAATAAAGGCTGGTGTTAAGACCAAAGTTTTAATGCTATCTGCAACGCCTGTAAATAACAAGATGAACGATATTAAGAACCAGATAGCTTTTATAACAGAGGGCAGAAATGATGCCTTTGCAAGTGTTGGCTTAGATAATCTTGAACTTATACTTAGAAAGGCTCAAGCTGTATTTAATAGGTGGTCTGAACTACCTGACCCTGAAAGAACAACAGAAACCTTTGTAAATATGATGGATTTAGATTACTTTAAACTGCTTGATACCGTAACTATTGCTCGTTCCAGAAAGCACATAGAGAAGTATTATAACTTAGAGGAGATAGGCAAGTTCCCCACAAGACTACCTCCCAAGAACAGCTATCCTATTATTGATACCAAGGGTGAGTTTCCGCCAATAGAGGAAATCAATAGACTTATCAAAAAGCTTACCCTGTGTGTCTACTCGCCTTTAGGCTATGTTCTCCCTGAAAAAAGAGCGGACTACGAGAAAAAGTACGATATGACAGTTGGCATAAACAATAGTGTATTCAGACAGACAGATAGGGAACAAAGCTTGGTTGGGCTTATGCGTGTTGGAATATTGAAAAGAATGGAGAGCTCTATTAACTCCTTCGCTTTAACTGTTGAGAACATTCTCTATAAGATAGATAAGACCCTTGAAGCCATAGAGCAAAGTCAGCTAGATTATGATGCTGAGATGGATATTAGCAATATAGATATAGATGACTCTGAATACGACAACCTGATGTTCGGAAATAATGTCAAGGTTTTACTACAGGATATGGACCTTATAAAGTGGAAGCAAGACCTTTTAGCTGATAAGGACAAGCTGGAAACTATTTTTTTGGAAGCCATAGATGTAACACCTGATAGAGACGCAAAGCTCATGGAGCTTAGAATATTAATAGAAAATAAGATTAAGGACCCTATTAACCCACAAAATAAAAAGGTTATTGTATTTACAGCCTTTGCAGATACAGCCAAGTACTTATATAAGCATTTATCTGAGGAATTTGCCAATAGAGGTGTTTACTCTGCTATTGTAACAGGTAGTGGAGATAATCATTCAACCATACCTATACCAAAGGAGCTGAGAAGGACTGTAAAGATGACAGACATAAATACTATTCTAACTCTGTTTTCCCCTATTTCCAAGGAGTGTTCTAAGGTATATCCAGAGGTTAATGAACATATTGATATTCTTATTGCAACGGATTGTATATCTGAAGGCCAGAACTTACAAGACTGTGATTATCTTGTAAATTATGACATTCACTGGAATCCTGTAAGGATTATCCAAAGGTTTGGACGTATTGACCGTATAGGCTCTTTAAACCAACAAATTAAATTAGTAAACTTTTGGCCTACCAAGGACTTAGACGAGTATATAAACCTTCAGCAACGTGTTAAGGGCAGAATGGTTTTATTGGATGTGTCAGCCACAGGTGAAGAAAATGTTATAGAAAACAACCCAAGTAAAGAAATGAAGGACCTTGAATACCGTAAAAAACAGCTTAAAAAGCTGCGGAATAAGGTTGTAGACTTAGAAGATATATCAGGAGCTATTTCCATTACAGACCTAACCTTTAACGATTTTAAGATTGAACTAATGGAGTACATGAAAACCAAGAGAAAAGACTTAGACGAGGCACCAAATGGAATGTATGCTGTCGCTAAAATAGACAAGAGTATCAGCGACATAGTAAAACCGGGAGTGATTTTTACTCTTAGACAGGTCAAAGGTAAAGACCAGAGCAAAGAGCAGAACCCTCTATTTCCTTACTATATGGTCTATATCACAGATGATGGGGAGGTACAGCTATCCTTCCT
>CAZFIO010000198.1:807-2376 GCA_964519585.1 uncultured Tissierellaceae bacterium | reverse complement strand
GTTCTCATTTTTAGACCTGTTAAGTGATTTGAGTTCTTCAAATATTTCCTTAAAACGATGAGAAGATGAAGAAGGATTTCGTTGAATAAGGCTGGCAGCCATCTGATATTCCTTGTCTTTTCGTGCAGCTATATTGATTTCTATTTTCTTCAATCCCTTCTTAAACTCATGAAGCTCATGCAAAATTGAAGACAACCTTCTTTGTTCGCTTTCAGAAATATTGGATTGCATCTGTCTTTGGATTTCAAGGATAGTTGCATCTGCCTTCTCATTAAGAAAAACATATAATCGAGATCTTTTATCTTTTCTTTCTTGTAATTTTTTCAAGAGAGATGCTTTACGAGATTTTCTTCGTGCTTCCTTATGTTGCTGATGGATGGAGACATTATCCTGAAAGTCTTTTCCTAACTTTTCTAAATGATCATGAAAGGCTTGGGAACCTTGGCTGATAGTTGCTGAAGCAGTATCTAATTTTTCTATCAATGTTGCAAAGTGTTCATTGTTTTCTGCCAGCTTAGTCATGAGCTCCTTCATATCCAAAGCGGATTGTACGGATTTTGTGGTATCTATAACAAATAGGATTGTCAAAAGCGTGCTGAAGGGTTCAGCCACATAATGAGGGATTCGAAACAAAATTTCTTGGATAGGAAGGTGCAGTATCTTAACTAACAGGAGAGAAAAGAATCCCCAACCTAATGAGATGAATAAGCTGATGTGACCGTGTAAGTTAAAGGGATGATGCGTGTAGTCCCAATAGCGCATATGGAACAAGCCGTTCATTGCAGCACCCGTTATATATTCAAGAATAGTTGCTCCAATGACTCCTAGCACATAGATGAGAAGCAGGTTATCCCTAAAGGGTAGGGTTAGCCAAAGAATAAGGATTGCACCAAAACCGTAGATAGGGATCACAGGGCCATGTAGAAAGCCTCGGTTAACCCATTCTTTCTTTGAAAGAGAAACATAAGATGTCTCCCAGATCCAGCCCAAAAAAGAATAGAAGAAAAAAAATAGAATCCATTGGGTTTGTGTGTATAGCATATAAATTCCCCCTGTATCGAATGTATCTTTAGTTTATCAGAATTTGGGCTGGACGGAAAGCCTTTAGCTTATACGGGGATTTTACCTAAAAAAACAGCTTGAGGGCTACGCCTTTGATAATCCCAGAGACTTACCCTTATAATCTGATTGTTTTCATAGGTCTTAAAATAGTATTCACATGTATTCGTGTTCATAAAAGCAATGTATTTTGTGTAATCATCCGTGCCCCTATCTGTTAAAACGATACCCTTAGGAATAAAGACACTATTCATAATATGAAAGCAGGTCATTATGGCCTTGGAGCTATTTTCAGGAATAGGCACATGTGTTTTTAAAAATGCAGTTCGGACGAATCGTTCAGGGGAGGTGAATCCACCTGGCAAGGGCATGGTTCCTGCACCTTGACCAAAAGGAGTTAAGAGTACATTTCCCCAGTAGACTTTTTCCTCCTGTTCAGTGGTTATATTCATATAATTTCTTAAATTTGTCATATGCCAGTTAAAATCAGGACTATTGGCCATGACGCCT
>CAZFIO010000198.1:0-797 GCA_964519585.1 uncultured Tissierellaceae bacterium | reverse complement strand
GCAAAGCTGACAGCCCTATAATCAGCAGGCATGCCAGGCCTTCCTTAGTCTGTTCTATAACAACACATTTACCGCTTCTATCTGTAGCTATCCAATGCAAGGGAGCTGCTGTTTTAGTGACCGGATCTTCTACTCCTACGATGTGTATGTTTTTCAGTAGGTTTTTTAATTCCTCCACGGAGCTACAACGTCCTAGAATATAATGTAAAAAATCTAAAGATGCAATCTGCTCTTTATGTTCGAAAGGTAAACCATAATAAGCATAGCCTGCAAAGTAGAGGACTGCAGCAGCAAATCCCTTTTCATTGATGCCATCGAAAAATCCTAACATTCCATCCACTTTTTGTCCCATAGCCATAAAGCTATAAAGGTTACTATATTTCTTATTCGTTATAAGGCTATACCATTCATAATTTTGGGGCATGATAAAAAGCCCCGGTTCAATCGGATGAGAAAAATCCATAGTTCTCCCAAAAAAGTTGTCTCCTTGCAGGGATTGTAATGTAATGGCTGTACACATAGCATAAAACCTCCAATATCTGTGTTTTCATTTTTAATCTATTCTATTAATTACATAAGGTTAGATTTATAGATTTCTACTGCTAAGTTTATTGATTTTGATATATCTTATGTCATGGTTAGATTAAAAGACACTTAAAAAGAGGATATTATAGAAAGGGAGAAAAGTTTAAACCACTCCTGCATATAGCAAAAGTGGCTTTTTTATAAGAAAGATAAGATAAGGCTATTCTTGCGCATGGCTACCATCACAGAAAGGCGGTTTTTTTGGTTTGGCA
>CAZFIO010000197.1:0-2393 GCA_964519585.1 uncultured Tissierellaceae bacterium | reverse complement strand
GAAAGGCTATGAAGATGTTCTCTCAAGGATTAGAGGAATATAAAAAGAAACTAGCCAAAAATCTTTAAAGAAAGCTTATGGAAGCCAATGGAGGAAACAAATGCAAGATTATATAAATAAATCTATAGAAGAAATAAAAAACAAAATAGGAAACAAGAGGGCCCTATGTGCACTATCAGGTGGGGTAGACTCCTCTGTAGCAGCAGTCCTAGTTCACAGGGCTATAGGAGACAATCTTACTTGTGTATTTGTAGATCATGGTTTACTGAGGAAAAATGAAAGAGAAGAAGTGGAGAAAGTATTCAAAGATGAATTTCATATGAACCTAATCACTGTCGATGCGGAGGATAGGTTTCTAGATAAATTAAAAGGGGTAATAGACCCTGAAGAAAAAAGAAAGATAATCGGGGAAGAATTCATCAGAGTATTTGAAGAAGAACAAGGAAAGCTAGAAGACATAGCTTTCTTGGTCCAAGGAACTATCAGATCCGATGTAGAAGAATCTCTGCAGGAAGATGGAAAGCTAGCAGTAAAAAGCCACCACAATGTAGGGGGACTTCCTAAGGATGTAAACTTTGAATTATTAGAACCCTTAAGGGGCCTATATAAGGAAGAAGTAAGAGAACTAGGAAGGGCCTTAGGCATATCATCTGAAATAGTAGATAGACAACCCTTCCCAGGACCAGGCCTAGGAATCAGGGTACTAGGGGAAATCACCAAGGAAAAGCTAAAAATAGTAAAAGAAGCAGACCATATATTTCGAGAAGAAGTAAAAAAAGCCAATCTAAACATCTGGCAATACTTCGCAGTCCTACCAAATGTCCAATCAGTAGGAGTAATAGATGGGAAAAGAACCTATAGCCACACCATAGCCCTAAGGGCAGTCACATCAAAAGATGGAATGAAGGGTCAATGGTACCCTATCCCACTAGAAGTACTAGAAAAGATATCCACCAGGATAACAGATGAAGTAAAAGAAGTAAATAGAGTAGTATATGATATAACAAGCAAACCACCAGCAACAATTGAGTGGGAGTAGTACCCAGAGGTTTCAAGCTGAAAGCGCAGAAAGCTATGTAGGTACTACCCCTGTCAGGGTTGGCGAGGCTTGTAGCGACTGTAAGGAGCTAGAAGTCCGCAACCTACGGCTGGAGTAACAAGAAAGTCCTGGGTAAATCCCAGGACTTTCTTGCCTTTTATATTGGAGTACGATAGTATGCAAATTGATTTATCACCAATAACAAAACTATATCAATCTCCATAGCTTTGTTGTTGGATCTCTTTGTATTTTACCTTCACTTTCAAGTTCCCTTAATAATGCTACTACCCAATATTGTTGATTGGAAGATGTAGCATTTTCTTTTTCACCCCAATCGAACCCACATGATCTAAAGATGTTAGCTTGTCTCATACCTGGATTTTTAGAAGAACACTCAAAGTTAGAGCTCATAAATTCTAGTACAATCTTCTTGGCATCCTGTCTTAAATGATAACCTTGTTTTTCAAATGACATTATTAACAACCCCCAAACATACATTTACTGAATATTCTATCATGCATAATAGAACAATTCAAATAGAAACTAATTTTACCCCAATAGACTAGCTACATATTAGACTTATATGTTACAATAACTTTAGATAGCTAAAGAAGAAATACAGGAGGTACTTATGGCTTTTTCATACGATAATTTATGGAAAAGATTAGAGGAGAAACAGATGACTAAAGAAGATTTAAAAAATGCTACAGGGATGTCTAGTGCAACAATAGCAAAATTAGGAAAGAATGAAACTATTAATATGAAAAGTTTAGAAAAGATATGTGAAGTTTTAGAATGTGATGTTGAAGATGTGATTAAATTTATCCCAGAGGATAAAAGGTAAAATAGATTAAAGTTTGAATAAGACTATATAAAATTGGAGTGAAATAATTGAACAATGACAGATTAAAAGATTTAGAAAAAAGATTATGGGATACAGCAGATGAACTAAGAGCAAACACAGGACTAAAAGCATCAGAATATTCAACCCCTATTTTAGGACTTATATTCTTAAAGTTTGCTGATAGTAAATACCATACATATGAAGAAGAAATAAATAAAGAATACCAAGACTTAAAAGGTGGTAGAAGAGAAAAATCTATCGAGGAAATAGCAATAGAAAAATGTGGGTTTTATCTTCCTAAGGAATCAAGATATGATTACTTATTAAATTTAAGCGAAGAAGAAGATATAGCAAAAAATATAAAAGAAGCTATAGAAGGTATAGAAAAATATTCTCCTGAGTTAGTTGGGATATTACCAAAAGACAGCTATCACAATCTAAGTAAAGAAGATAATAATAAAATATTAAATAGATTACTTAGAAACTTTAACGATATACCAACAGATATAG
>CAZFIO010000196.1:0-2397 GCA_964519585.1 uncultured Tissierellaceae bacterium | reverse complement strand
CTCTGGCATGCAATAGCTACACCTAAGATTGCACCTGTCTGTAAGTGATACCCGCAAATAATTTATTTCCCTTCCAAATGAATCTTTCATTGGACCAACTCTTTCTATATTCTTATAATGCTTCCTGTATCTTCAAATTTATATCCCCCAAGGGCCATAACCCTATCCTTAAAATCCTTAGACTTTAGTACTTCTATAAAGTTGCTTACTTCATCCTTTTCTAATAAATCATAGGGAAGGAGAAAATCATAGTCTTCATAGGCCACTTCTACAAAGTCCAAGTCCATAGCCCTGGCTGCTGACAAAATTCCTAATCCAGTTGTAGCTGAACCTGTTTTAACTGCTGCTGCAACAGCCATATGGGTATTCATCTCTCTTTTATAGCCTTTTATGTCTTGGGGATTAATATTATTGTCTTTCAAATAATAATCTAAGAGGACCCTGGTACCTGCCCCTCTTTGTCTATTTACAAAAATTATATCTTGCCTGCTTAGGTCTGTAAAGTTTTTAATTCCAGCTGGATTTCCCTTAACTACAATAAATCCTTGTAGCCTTTTTACCCCCTTAATAAGGGCCATATCTTTTCCTGGGAAGTACTTTTTCACATAGGCTATATTGTAGTGCCCACTTTCTTCATCCAATAGATGGATAGGGGAAATATGGGACTCTCCCCTTCTCATGGCCAAAATCCCCCCCATGCTGCCTACATGGCCAGAAGATAAGTCTATCATATCAGCTAGTATATCCATAATTAAGTCATGACTCCCTATAGATACCAGTTTGTGTTCTATATGAGTCAATGGCTTTAGTAGTTCTACTTCTATAGAATCTCCTGCTTCAATACCTTCTAGGTTTTGTGGTATTATAGCAATTCCATCAGCCTTTACTAGGCTCATTGTTACGCCAGCACCACTTGCTAGAGGTGTAGCAATTAATCTATCATTAACTAGACCTAAGTTTACCCTTATAAGATCCTTATTTTTCAAGGATGAGGAAATTCTTTTAGATATAGTTGCACTTACTGTTTCTTTTTTAGTCTCCCTTAGGCCAATATATCTTTCCAGTAAGGGTTTTACAAAGGTATCAAATACCAAGTAGGCAGAGACTGGATAACCAGGTATGCCTATGACTGGTTTATTTTTTATAAGGCCTAATATGGTGGGTTTTCCTGGCTTGATTGCCACTCCATGAACTATAACTTCCCCTAACTCCCTGATTATCTCCACAGTATAGTCCTTGCTTCCTGCAGAGGAACCTGCATTTATTAAGACTATATCATTTTTATCCACAAGTTTTTCGATGTTTTCCTTGAGAAGGTCATAATTATCCACAAGAGGTGGATATCTATTGGGAAGACCCCCTAGTTTTTCAACTTCTCCCTCAAAAACCCTAGAATTGGAGTCTATAATCTTTCCATCCTCTAGGTCTCCCGCATTCTCAACAATCTCTGAACCAGTTGGAAGTATTCCTACCCTAGGTTTTTTATAGACCTTGATGGTTTCTATGCCACCAGAGATTAGGGCCCCTATATCTATAGGCCTGATTTCATGTCTAGATGGAAGGATCATTTCTGTGGCTATGATATCCTCTCCGATTTGCCTTATATGTTGCCAGGGATAGGCTGGGTTTAGGATTTGTATTTTGCCTTGGCCTAAATCCATTACATCTTCAATCATAATGACTGCATCATAGGGTTCCTTGATTTGATTGCCTGTATTTACATATATGAAGTCCCTGCTTTCTACTAGACTTAAGGGTTTTGATTGGCTGGCACCAAACGTGGTCTGGGATATAACCGCAATTCCATCCATAGCCGCTGCATTGTAGTTGGGTGATGAAAGCTTTGCGTGGATTGCCTCAAAGGAAACTCTTCCAATAGCTTGAGTTACAGGAACCTCCTCATATTCTTCAGGTAAGTCTAACTTTTCAAAATATATCTTTTTTGCTAAATCAGCATCCATATTGTCTATATAAATATTTCTTTTCATAAACACACATCCCCTTTAAACAATAGTCTAGCAATTGCCTAGCAATAGACAAGCCATAGTCAAGCAATTGTTTGTAACTGCCAGTCTAGCCCTTGGCCAAAGAAAGGAGATTTCTCCATTCCCAATGGACAGACACATAGGTCTGCCCCTACAAAAGTCGAAATGACCCAGTCAAGCTTACTAGTCCAAGACCCTTCACGGGTTTGGTCTATTCTGATATCTCAGGATGAGGGGAATAGATTTTGGGTTTGCGGACATACCCCCGGGCACTCCCAATTGTAATCCCTAGGGGGTAATTATAGGGTGGTGTCGTCCACCACTACAACAGGGATACAGAGGGACTGTGCGTATTAGCACAATAGAACCGTCCGGGACCAGTGAAAAAGTGGTCCCAAACTGTCCCTAATTT
>CAZFIO010000195.1:0-2412 GCA_964519585.1 uncultured Tissierellaceae bacterium | reverse complement strand
GAATATAGAAAAGCTTTTCAACAATTTGTAACTAGAGGGACACCTATCCCAACAGAACTAAGAGAAGATGCAACAAGCACTACTACTGATGTGGCAGCAGCTATACCAGTGACTGTCGTAAATAGAATCATTGAAAAATTAGAGACTATAGGCAATATTTTACCTTTAGTTAATAAAACATCCTACCCTGCTGGAATGAATATTCCACAATCAAAGCTAAAACCAGTTGCTGTCTGGGTAGCAGAGGGTGCAGGATCAGATAAGCAAAAACATGACTTAAAAGATGCAGTAATATTTACTCACCATAAACTAAGATGTGAAGTTGCTATCACTAAAGAGGCATCAGTAATGACTATATCAGCTTTTGAGAATCTACTTGTAAAGCAAGTATCAGAGGCTATGGTAAAGGCAAAAGAAGATGCGATAGTTAATGGTGCTTGGAATAGTGGTGGAAGTGCCTTAGTAGGACCTAAGGGAATTTTAGATGAAACTGTAGCAACAGGACAAAATGAAGATATAGCATCTGATAAGGGGTTTACCTTTGAAACTTTAGCAAATGCAGAAGGTAAATTGCCATTAGCTTATGAGTCTGGGGCTAAATGGTTTATGACTAAACCTACCTTCATGAAAATAATGGGATTAACTGACAACACAGGACAGCCTATAGCAAGAACTAACTATGGGCTAGCAGGCAAGCCAGAAAGGACATTGCTGGGTAGGGAAGTTATTTTAAATGAATACATGGAAAGTTACAAGGACACAGTATCAGCTGACACAGTAGTAGCATTCCTATTTAATCCAGATGATTATACTATCAACACTAATTATGACATGGGTATCCAAAAGAGGCAAAACTGGGATAATGAGGATTTAGAAACTAAGGCAGTTATGGCAGTGGATGGTAAAGTAACTGATAAAAACTCCTTGGTAACAATAACAAAAAAGGCATAGTCGATAGTACATTATCCGCGTTGACTATCGGCGATTTAGAATTAGTCCCAGAGTTTGATAAAGAGGAATTGGAATACGCGGTGAGTACAACCAATGCCTCTAATAAAGTTACAGCTACCACAGATGATCTATCAGCAGTAATCACTATAATATTAAACAATAGTGAGGTAGAAGATAAGGAAATAGAAAATGGTAAGCCTGTAACATGGGTCAGCGGAGAAAATATACTAACTATAACTGTAGTAGATGGCTTAGACGAAACCATCTATATAGTTACAGTTACAAAGTCATAGGAGGTGCAAAATGACACTCCTTGAAAAAATAAAACCCAGAATTGGAGTGTTCTACTCCGAAGAAAAAAAAGATAGTGAAATCCAAGGAATGATTGATGGTGCCTTGGATTATTTCAAGGGAGCTGGATGGGAAATAAGCCCATCCTCTCCTTCCCCCTTAGCAATAGAAGCAATTACTCTATATTGTAAAATGTCAAGTCCAACATCAGCATTTCAGCTGACAAATCACCCAGTATTAACATCCATGATTGCACAGGGTAGGAGTGGTAAAAATGAAATTTAACAATACCAACCCATTGAAATTTAATCCTAATACACCTATAAAATTCTACACCAAAACAACCACATATATACCAGGAGAAGGTAATACAACTGTATGGCAAGAAATTGAGAGTGATGGCTATACAGTTTTTTATTGCCAATGGCAAACAACCTATGGAGACAGGGCCATAGCAGCCGAAAGTTTGGGGGTAAAGGAAAGTGCTACAGTAAGAACTTACTATAATCCCAATATTGCTAATAAAATCATGAGAGAGCAAACCTTGATAGTTAAGAATTTAGATGATACAGCTTTTAAAAATGGGGAGCCTGACAAGAACTGCCCTAATCTATTTGAGTTATGGGGTGGTGTAGATAATGTGATGGAGGAGAATCAATTCATAGAATTTAGGGTAAGGAGGTATGAAGGATGGTAAAAGACTTAGTACAAACCACCCTAGATAATGTGCTATATGAAAAAAACATATTTATCCATGAACAAAGAAAAACTGGCCCTGATGCAGATGAATATGTGGTTTATAGCCTAAGTGGGGACATTAGAGAATTTTATTCAGATGATAGAAATAAGACTAGAAATGCCAATATAACAATTAAGTATTATTATAGGGCAGAAAAACTTAATAATTATTCAACTAGGCAAAAAGTAAGGGAGATTGAGGATTTAATAGAAACAGCTTTAGAGGGTGCAGGCCTTGAAATCCCCTTTGGCAAGTTTGATGCAGGGGATGTTGATGATATAGGATATATGACTACTATATTTGAGTGTGAATATTGGAGAGTGATATAAATGACTATTATCGGAATAGATGAGTTGGAATCAGCTATAGCAAAAGCTTTAAGCGAGTATGGGGATGTAGCTTACAAAGCTACGGAAGAAGGGCTGACAAAG
>CAZFIO010000194.1:0-2531 GCA_964519585.1 uncultured Tissierellaceae bacterium | reverse complement strand
AGATTAATCCACCTATAACAAAGGCCATGATTAAATTTTTTAGATAAGTTGGCTTTGGCACTTTTTCCTTAACAAACATCTGATACTCTTTTTTATTTAAATTTTCCAAACTTCCTACACCACCCTCTCCTATTAATAAAGCAACCAAAAATATAGGGATCCACATACCTTGCCAAGTGTTAAGGCATAGATTATATATTTTTTTTCCTTATCAAATTTAAACTTTTTTGATAGAACTGGTATCACATTTAATACTTCTGCTAGAGCAGATGAAAATAATCCTATAAACATACCCATTACGCTTGCAAAAATACCTGCCAATAGATTAGTAAAATTAAAATGAAAATCACTAAAATATATGATTATTGCAATGAAAGCCCCTAAAGCAAAAGCATTTTCATAGTGTCTTACAAAACATGTGGTTTCTGTAACCTGCATCAATCTGGGTATTAGCTTAATTAAAGTTATAAAGGCTGCTATGGCACCACCTACTACCAAACCACCGCCCAAAGAGATTATTATCAGTAAAATTTTAGCTGGCATTTTTATCCCTCAGTATTATTCCTGCTATTTTTTATTTCATCGAGCAAATAATCCTCCATATCCTTATCATATAGATAGGATTCTATTTCCATAGGGCCCGGTTCCATCTTTCTTCTTTTACTTGGACTTACAACCCTATTAAAAAAACCTATTATTCCTAATCCCATACCGATAGAGTAAGGAATAATCATAATTTTAGGTTTTTTAACCTTTTTACCTGTAAAAGTATAATAAATCTTCTCCAAGGACTTAGCCATATTCACATCTTCATGAAAATTAATTATAGCTATTGCAGACCCGAAAAATAGTATTATTAGTATTGTTAGAATCTTTATAGTCCTCCAGAACTTCTTCTTGTTTTCTTGTGATTTAATTTCTAATAATACTTCCTTGGCTCCTATCATGGTTACATCTAAATTTGGATTGTAGCCTATAACTTTCTCCACAATATATTTTGAATCTATATAATCCCAATCCTCTTTATTGGGAGATTTATAAACTTTTAGCTTGCTTACAACCTCTTCTATGCTTTTGTTATTACAAAATACATTAGATATATCTTTTATAGTCAATACTCTTCCCACATCAATGCTTATTTTATCTTTTAAGGCTATATATACTGTATCCTTATTCATAAACAAATCTTCTCCAGACTTCTATTTAATCCTTTTTATTAGTCTTAGTATTAACATGATAGAAATTTTAATACAAAAAAAAGGCATGTATTATGCCTTTACCATTAATAATCTTAGTTCTTCTATTATTTTCTTTTCTATTCTTGAAATCTGTACCTGGGATATGCCCAGTTCTTCTGCTACCTCTGTCTGTGTCTTATCCTTAAAGTATCTTAAAATAATAATCTGCCTATCCCTTGCTTCCAATTGATTTAATATATCTTTTATTAAAATTCTATCTACTATATCATCATCATCTGTATCAGAGCCTATTTTATCAATCAGATGTAGGGGAGAGCCTTCATTTTCATGTATAACATTATGTAAGTATTCTGGATAATAGGATGACTCAATAGCCATAACAACTTCTTCATAATCCATATCTAATTCTTTAGCGATTTCCTTGATACTAGGTTCACGACCAAGTTCTTTAAATAAGTCTTCACTTATCTTTTTTGCCTGGCCTGCAATTTGCTTTAGGGATCGACTAACTTTTATCAAGCCATCATCTCTTAGGAATCTCCTTATTTCACCTATAATCATGGGGACAGCATAGGTAGAGAATTTTACATTAAAAGATAAATCAAATTTATCAATTGCCTTTATAAGGCCTATACTACCAATTTGAAATAGGTCATCTGTCTCATAACCCCTATTTGCAAATCCCTTAAGTACAGACCTGACTAATCCAATATTGTGAACCACTAACTCATTTCTTGCATCCTTACTACCCTTTTGGACTTCCTTAATTAATTCCATAGTCTTCTCATGGGAAAGAAGTTCTTTATTATAGTCCTTAGACATATCTATCGCTCCTCTTCCAAGGCGATAGATATCCTTTTTGTCATCTTTACACTAGTGCCTAAGTTTTCTTTGCTTTCCACAAATAAAGAATCCATAAAGGTTTCCATTACGGTAAAGCCCATCCCAGACCGTTCAAGGTTTGGTTTTGATGTATAAAAGGGCTCCATAGCTTTATCTAAATCCACAATACCCTTGCCTTCATCTTTTATAATTATTTCTATAGTATTGTCTAGAATTGTACACTCTATAATAATATTTCCATCTCCATATTCGTATCCATGAATTATAGCATTTGTTACTGCTTCAGAGACTGCAGTTTTTATATCAGATAATTCTTCCAAGGTAGGATCTAGTTGGGCAGCAAAAGCAGCAACCACCACCCTAGAAAAAGACTCATTATTTGATTTACTCAAAAATTCTAACTTCATATAATTATTAGTCATTTACTTCACCCCCTTTCACATATTTCTTGGCGGTTTCCACGCTTGGATAAAGATTGATAATCTTAAG
>CAZFIO010000193.1:0-2671 GCA_964519585.1 uncultured Tissierellaceae bacterium | reverse complement strand
CATACAAAGACCTTTTAAATGAAACTACAGTAAGTAATAACGATGAATCTGACCTAGGATTAAAAATACCAATAATAGACCAATTGCCTGGACATATAGCACTTGATATATATTCTGGCCAATATGACGGTCTTATCGGTAATGTTTTAATAAAAGGTGGAGTCGTAAAAAGAATTAAGGTAGTAACTGAAAAACAAGAGAACGTTGATGTTACTACAGAAATAGAAACTGTATTGCCATTCGTAGAATTAACATCTGCAAATGGACAAACGTTTATTAGGGAGCATAAAGAAGATGCCGAGGAGGACAATAGATAAAAAGGAGGGACGTCTATGGACATAAGACTTAAAATAAAACTATTCGCCGATGTAATCAATCAAATGGAAAAGTACCAGCTCAATCAAATGGAGAGGTATGAGGACGACATAAAACATGACATTAAAAATTCATGCTCAGAAATCCTGAAATCCGAGGACCTAAAAGATGAAAAAATCATAGAGTTAATAATACAACTTTATGAAAATGTAGATAATGCAGATAATAACTTTTCAAAAACAGAATTAGACTATTACCTTGAAAAGTTAAAATCATATATAAAGAAGGAAAGCCTTGAAGGCTATGGAAGGTTAAGAGTAAATTACGAAGATTATAGAATGAAAATTATATTATACTATGAAGATGAATTTAAACAAAAAATTATAGCTTACATGGCTGGTTCTTTCTTTACAGACCAGGAGTATAGGACTTTCTTAGCAAATATACAAAAAGGTACTGGTTTTCATGATTTTAGCATATTAGAACGATTTTATGGCGGTGAATATAACTTAAAAACTATAAAAGATGGATATATTTCAAGAGTAAAAAAAGCGACCAATCAAAACACCCAAGATGGGTATCATGCCGATTTTATTCTAAGGCATGGTAGGTTTTTCTTGCTAAGAGAAAATGACAATCCAGTGGATATTGTCTATAAATGGATAACAAAAAATACTCAAGCAGGGACTCTTGAAGAATGGAAGACATACCTCTATAATAGCCTAATTCAAGGTGGACACATAAAAATGTGCGAAGAATATAACTATACCGGAATAGAATTAAAAGGTATGGTTATATCAGACAAAGTGAACACCGAATTAATAAGAGAATTAAGAAGAGAGGGGCTAGATATCGGAGTAATAAATATTCCAAGAAAACCAGTAAAGCTAGACCCTTCAATGAGCTTTATAGACGTAATGAACACTTTTGTCATTCCACACATTACAAGGAGGGAAAGTCTTCATAACGTTGGGGATGAACTATCAAGGGTTATTACAGAACCAATTATATATAAAAAAGGAAATAAGTTAATAAAGACTGGTTTGTTTCCAAGACAAAAAATGATAACCCAAGGAATGTTAAATGCAGTAAAACAAGGAAGAAATTCTATCATTCTAAATGGTGGAATGGGCATAGGTAAAACATATATGTCTATCAAACTTTCTAAAGCCGTTTTACATGAACATTTAAAAAAGCAAAGTGGCAGAATTGCAGTCTACGCACAATCCCACTTAATACCAAAATGGCAACGTCAATTTTCAGAAGCTTTACCTAATTCTTCATTGAAGTTTATCCAAATAAATGGATATAAAGATGTTGAAAGGCTGGAACACAAAGCTCCAGAAGGGATAGAGGTGTATTTGCTACCAAAAGACAAAGTAAAGAGAAGTTATTTAGAAAGGTATGCATCTACTAGTAGAAACAAACTATCGAAAAACTTTTATTCCGAATTTAAACATATTAAAGATGTTGAAATAGAAAAGAATATAGAACAAAGAAATAGCATCTATATTTTAAATACTATAAGACCCTCTGAAATGAAACTCTTCGCCATTCGAATAAAAAAGGCACTAGGGTTAAAAAGGGCAACAGTAGCAAAAGAAATTTTTGATGAGGAAGGTAAAGTTATATCCTACCTAATCGCTACAACGTCCAAAACATTGAGAGATAAGTATGGTGAAAGCAATAAATATTATGATTTCATCATAGATGATATTAAGGAGCTTTGGGGCATACAACAAAATGAAGAAATATATTATCACGACAGAGACAATGTTATAGAAGGGGCTATTAAATGTCCTCATTGCGGTGGATTAATATACGACAGGGCTGAGGATCAGTTGTCAGAGGATAATTATAAATCTTTCCGAGGAACTGCCCCCTCAACCAAGTCTGATAAAAACAAAAAATGCACCAACTATATCAAAATAGATGGAACTCCCTTAACAGAAAGGGAAAGACATTTATTGATAAAAGGGGATATCTATTATACCTTTGGAGAAAAACATAAAACACCCTACCTTGATGAAGAGGGAAATCCAGTAGATAGAGAAACCCTTCAACAAATAAAACAAGGCAGCTACAAAGATGCCTATACTATAGCATTAAAGGAATGTGGAGAAGCTTTGTGGACAGCAGATGACAGAAAAGGATATAGAGCAGTAAATTCATTAGAAATGATAAAAAGAAAATTTGGCAAAAACTTTTTTGATATAAACATCTCTGATGAAGCACATCTGTATTCAGCAGAAAGTTCTCAAGGCCAGTCTTTCGCAAAGCTTTGTAATATGAGTAAAGTAAATATTGCATTGACTGGAACATTAACAGGCGGCAAAGCATCTCATATGTTTTATAC
>CAZFIO010000192.1:0-2682 GCA_964519585.1 uncultured Tissierellaceae bacterium | reverse complement strand
TCATCCAGATAGGCTAAGGGCTCCTATGATTAAGAAGGATGGGGTTTTTGTAGAAGCTAGTTGGGATGAGGCTTACAAGCTTATAGCTGAAAAAATAAATCAAACCAAGTCTGAAAGTGGACCAAGAGCACTGGCGGGTCTTACTTCAGCAAGGTGTACCAATGAGGAAAACTACCTCTATCAGAAATTATTTAGGGCTGTTATAGGAACCAACAGTGTGGACCACTGTGCCCGCCTCTGACATGCTTCCACAGTTGCAGGTCTTGCAATTACATTAGGAAGCGGTGCCATGACAAATACTATAGGAGAAGTCAAGTATAATGATGCAATCTTTGTCATAGGATCAAATACTACTGAAAACCATCCGGTAATTGGATCCATGATGAAGCAGGGGGTCAAGAAGGGGTCGAAACTTATAGTGGCCGACCCTAGAAGGATTGAGTTGGCTGATTATGCAGATGTATTTTTACAAATCAAGCCAGGAACAAATATTGCCCTACTAAATGGGCTTATGCATGTAATAGTTGAAAAGAAACTTTATGATAAAAAATATATAGATGAAAGAACAGAAAACTTCGAAGCTTTAGTAGAATTAGTTAAGGGCTACACACCAGAAAGGGTTGGGAAAATTTGTGGGGTAGACCCAGAAGATATAGTCAAGGCAGCCACCATATATGGGGAAGCTAAAAATGCTGGAATCTACTATGCCATGGGAATTACTCAACATACTACTGGGACCAAGGGAGTAATGTCTATATCAAACCTAGCCCTTATGTGTGGAAATGTTGGTAAGGAATTTGCTGGTGTAAACCCACTTAGGGGGCAAAACAATGTTCAAGGTGCCTGTGACATGGGAGGACTTCCAGCTGACTATCCAGGTTATCAAAAAGTATTCAAGGAAGAAGTTAAGGAGAAGTTTGAAAGGGCTTGGGGAACCAGTCTTACAGGGGAAATTGGTCTAACACTACCGGAAATTCTTGATGGCTGTGAAGATGACTCTATAAAATTCCTCTATATAATGGGGGAAAACCCAATGGTTTCAGATCCAGATATCAACCATGTAAGAAAAGCTCTGACAAATGTAGACTTTTTAGTTGTTCAGGATATATTTATGACTGAAACATCAGAATTAGCAGATGTAATCTTACCTGCATCCTCCTTCGCAGAAAAGGATGGGACCTTTACCAATACAGAAAGAAGAGTTCAAAGGGTAAGAAAGGCTATAGATTCCATAGGGGACTCTAAACCTGATTGGGAAATCATAATGGATATAATGAATTACCTTGGTTATGATAAAAAATATAAGCACCCTGGAGAAATTCTAGATGAAATAGCCACAGTAACTCCACAGTATGGGGGTATATCCTTTGATAGGATTGAAGAAAATGGACTCCAATGGCCCTGTCCAGACAAGGACCATCCTGGAACCAGATTCCTTCATGAAAAGGCCATAGCCAGGGGCAGGGGGCTCTTTATGCCAGCAGAACATGTGGCAAGTGCAGAACTTCCAGATAAGGATTATCCATTTATATTTACAACTGGAAGAATACTCTACCACTACCACACCATGACCATGACAGGAAGAGTAGAAGGCCTAAACAAGCTAGCTCCAGAATCCTATGTAGAAATCAATGAAGTAACAGCTAGAAAGATGGGAATAGAAGATGGAGATATGGTAAGGCTTAAGTCTAGAAGGGGTCAAATAGAAACCAAGGCCCTTATAACCAATATAATAGATGAAAATGTACTATTTATGCCCTTCCACTATGCACAAGGTGCAGCCAATTATTTAACAAATACGGAATTAGATGAAATGGCAAAAATACCGGAGTTGAAGGTGGCAGCGGTTCATATGGAGAAGATATAGAACGATAGTCAAGCGATGGTCTAGCGATAGACAAGCGATAGACAAGCAATAGTTAAACAATAGTCAAGCAATTGCCAAGCGATAGTCAAGCAGTAGTCAAACAATAGTATTTGGGTCATGGCTTAGGGGTCAAGATTCCTCTCTAGGCTCGGAAAGACACCCAGTAGTGAGTCTAGTCATCCAGAGGAGCAAAGCGACGAAGGATCTTAGACCTAAAAGCTAGACTAAATAAGTATTGTTAAGAAGGATGTGATTTTATGGAGAATTATGAAGGAATTTTAAGATATGCTATGCAGATGGAACTAGATGGATATAATTTTTTTAAATCCAATGCAGATAAATTTGACAACCCAACTACTAGGAAACTATTTTTAGATTTAGCAGAAACAGAAATGCAGCACTATAATTTTATTAAACATCAACTGGATAAATATATAGAAACCCAAGGCTTTGATACTAGTGAGGAAGTCATAAATAGGGAAGAAAATATATTTCTAGAGAGACAGGATTCAGAAAGTCTAGATGCAACCTTGGAGCAATCTGATATTCCTGATTTGACTATACTAAGGATGGCCTATTTAATTGAAAGAGACTTTAAGGAGTTTTATGAAGATGCAGCTGAAAGGGTAAAGGATGAGGATGCAAAACTCCTCTTCACCAGCCTAGCAAGATGGGAAAAAGGCCACGAAACCATATTTAAAAAAGAGTATGATAAGAGGATGAAGGAATATATGAGCCTACCATGGGGCGGGTAATAACAATGGTGGAACAATAGTCAAACAATAGTCAAACGATTGTTTATTAGGGATGGGCTT
>CAZFIO010000191.1:0-2698 GCA_964519585.1 uncultured Tissierellaceae bacterium | reverse complement strand
GCATTCTTTAGAACTTGTACAGCACTCCAACCAGAGATACTGTAGTTAGCAGAGTAAATATTTAGGTCTAGGTAAACATCCCTACTTAAAACCTGAATTTTATAGTCATCTCCCCTAAACTTAGGGGTTGCATCTATATTTAGCTCCATATTTTCAGGTCCGTTGGTAGCCAGAGCTGCAGCAACAGCTACATTAAAGAAGAAGGGAAATTCATTTATTGCTTCCTTAACCGTTCCTGAATAAACCCTTTCTGGTTCTTCAATTTCCATTAAACCCTCTCTATATACTGAAGTGTAATAAAGTGATCTTGGAGCCTTTTTAGAAGTAAAGGCTGTTTTTATAGGGCTCATAAGTGAAGCAGTACGCATTACATCAAATCCTCCAACTGCTCCTGTGGCTATATAAACTTTTTGATTTGTTTCAATTGCAGTTTGTTTTACTCTCTCATAGAATTCTTTGTCTGCAAAAGAACCTGTGGTTATAACTACTAAATGAGAGCCTGACTTCAATATAAATTCAGCATAATTTCTCATAGCTTCATAGGATGCAGCTTCAACTGTAAAGTCTGGTTTTAAATCCATTAGCTCCTCTATACTATCACATGGCTTACATCCAAAATGCTGACCAAAGGCCTGGGTCCTTTCCTTGTTCCTACTATAGGCACCTACCAATTCAAATTCTGGTAAAATACCATTTTTATGTGCATTGGCAACAATTTGACTTAGGTATCCACAGCCTAATATTGCTAATCTTTTTTTCTTCATAAATAAATTTCTCCTTTATATCTACAGTACAAGGTACAATACCCCTTGTCATGGCCATATTTTATTTCAAATACTCTAGTATAATACACACAAATTAAAATTATATATCTTTTTATTAAAAATATCAATAGTTTTTTGAAATTCCTAGTAACTTGCTGGGAATTACAGCAAATAAAAAGATCCCCCTAAAGGAACCCTTCTATTCTTCCCAATCAATTGATTTGCTTACAGCCTTCTTCCAGCCCTTATATAGTTCTTCCTTCCTAGATTCTTTCATGTCCGGCTTAAAGTCTCTATCCATTTGCCAGTTTTCTATTATTTCATTTTTATCCTTCCAAAAACCTAGAGCCAAGCCAGCCAAGTATGCAACTCCTAGGGCTGTAGTCTCCTTAAGTCTTGGTCTTTCAACTATAGTTGACAATATATCTGCTTGAAATTGCATTAGAAAGTCATTGACTACTGCTCCTCCGTCTACCTTTAGGCTTTTTAATTTTATGCCTGAATCCTCCTCCATTGCCTCTAAGACATCCCTTGTCTGGTAGGCTATAGACTCTAGGGTTGCTCTAATTATATGTTCTGCTTTAGCACCCCGAGTCAGTCCTAAAATTGCCCCTCTAGCATACATATCCCAGTGGGGTGCTCCTAAGCCTACAAAGGCCGGGACTACATATACCCCCTTGGTATCTTCTACCTTTCTGGCATAATATTCTGATTCATCTGCAGTTCTAATGAGTCTCATTTCGTCCCTAAGCCACTGGACAGCTGCACCAGCTACAAAAATACTTCCTTCTAAGGCATAGCTTATTTCTCCATCTAAACCCCAGGCTATAGTTGTCAAAAGTCCACTCTTGGAATACACTGCCCTGTCTCCTGTGTTCATTAGCATAAAGCATCCCGTACCATAGGTGTTTTTTACCATACCAGCTTGGAAACAGTTTTGGCCAAAAAGTGCTGCTTGCTGATCTCCAGCTATTCCTGATATAGGTATTTTGAAACCATCAAAATCATATTCTTCAGTGTAACCGTAGACTTCAGAAGAAGGTCTAACCTCTGGTAACATAGACTTTGGAATGCCCAGTATTTCTAGTAATTTTTCATCCCACTTTAATTCTTTTATGTTATAGATCATGGTTCTAGATGCATTGGAGTAGTCAGTAACATGGACCTTGCCTTTGGTTAAATTCCATATAAGCCAGCTATCAACTGTACCAAATAAAAGCTTCCCATCTTGGGCTAAGTCTCTGGCACCTTCTACATTATCCAATATCCATTTGATTTTAGTCCCAGAAAAATAAGCATCTATAAGCAGGCCTGTGTTTTCTTTGATGTAGTCTTCCAAACCCTTTTCTCTTAGGTCATCACAAATCTTCGCAGTCCTTCTACACTGCCAAACAATAGCATTGTATATAGGTTTCCCTGTTTCCTTATTCCATACAATTGTGGTTTCCCTTTGATTGGTAATCCCTATACCAGCAATTTCATCTCCCTTTATTCCTGAGATTTCAAGAGCCTCCCTGGCTACCCCATATTGTGTGGCCCAAATTTCCATTGGGTCATGCTCCACATAGCCTGGTTTTGGATAGATCTGCTTAAATTCTTTTTGGGCCTGGCCCCTTATATTGCCTGCCTTATCAAAGATTATGGCCCTGGAGCTGGTAGTCCCCTGGTCAAAAGCCATTATGTAATTTCCCATAAGAAAACCTCCTTTGAGTTTTATTATAACATTATTTAAACAATAGGGGAACATATGAGCAATAGTCTAACAATGGTTAATAAGATAAATGCTGAAAACTGAAAACTTCTTGGGTGGGAGCTTTGGGGTCGCGGGCCGACAGGGTCGTCGGCCCCTACGTAAATCCTGAGCTGATGTTTAGGGTCACGGGCCAGCAAAGCTAGCCCCTAGTACTATATAGTTATAAATAAATTCATTACTT
>CAZFIO010000190.1:0-2744 GCA_964519585.1 uncultured Tissierellaceae bacterium | reverse complement strand
TGCTTTGCTGATAGCACCAGTTAGATTTAAGATGCTTTTTTCTGCATTCTGCGCTTCTTTATTTACCAGGTTAAGATTCCTTCTGGCCTGCTCATAAATATCATTAAATTTTTGTAGTTCTTTTACATGCTCTTCCCCTGCAGCATCTCCAAGGTTTCTAAAAGCCTTTTCGGTATCCCTTAAGTCTTTCCTTGCCTTATCAGTTTCAACCTTCAATGTTATCTTGCTTTTATTAAGCGTATCCAGTTTTGACTGTAGGCCTGTTAAATCCTTGTTAAATGCATTATTAGCATTCTTCATGGTTGTTATAGCTGTTGAAAAATTATCTCTTGCAGATATTGCTATACTTACTTCTCTAGCCAAGACCTCACCTCTATTCTTGTTGACATTTTAGTCTGTTAAAGTTATTATTATATTAAGGGGATGATTGTATGAATGCTGATAAAAAATTATTAGCCCACATTGGAAAACAAGTCCTTCTAGCCCTTTCTATGGGTCTAGTCCTTTCAACCATAGGATTTATCATATTGAGAATAATTTTTAGGCTATAACAGTGCTATCTAGGCACTGTTTTTATTTGCTTACATATTCCATTTCTTTTTCAAAAAAGGCCCTTATTAGTACCTTTTCGCCTGCTGGCAAGCCATAATAAGAGCCTGGCAATATACTCTTTTTAGTAAATAGGTAGAACATCATCTGTAATTCTGGATCACTGTCTATTTTTTTTTAACCTCTTCCACCGTTGTTATTCTGTAGCCACTTAGTCTTTCTATGGCCCTAGATATATCTTCTATTTCGCCTGGTAGGAGCATGGCTTTAACCATCTCTACTGGTGTAGGAGCGTTGTACTTTCTTTTAAGCTCTTCATCCCTTAGGTTGGGTTTGATTACTCCTTCTAGCATAATATGGATTCCCATGTCATCCTCACTGTGTAGGTTCTTAATCTCCACTACTCTATTATAAGTTAGGGCCCTGATGGAAAATATCACGTCTTGGCCCCATTCATTGCTTAATCTTTTTAGTTTTATTTCCTTTTCAGGTAGTTTAGGTATGTTTGATTTTAATAATATATCTAATACGTCCATTATCTAGCACCTACCGTATCAAGGAAGTTGTAATCTGTAAAGGTAAAAGGAACTTCTACCTTTCCATTAGTTGCTACTTCCCAGTCTGCAAGGGTTAAGTCATCAAAAGACACATTCTCCACCACTACCCTTTCAGCCCCATAAGCATCTGGGTCTGCTAGTTTAGAGATAACTGTAAATCTTAAATCTCTACCGTTCTTTATGGCATTCCCTATAGCTATAGCCATTCTGCTTGATACTTTATAGAGGCTTAAAGATCCTGTGCCTTTCATATTGGTAATCTTAGAATCTACAGCCATTCTTCCACACATCTGTACGTCTTCTTTATTAAAATTCATTTTGGCTTGCATCCCATAACACTCGGATACATAAGCATTGTCTAACCATACCTCTCCCCATGTACCAGACATTACTCTCTTTGCACTATCCATTATATCCCTCCTATATAGCTATTTTAAGGTCAATATCTTCGATGGCATCTAGTATTTTAATATTAGCCCTCAAAAATACCTTATCAGCAGTATTAGCCTCTTTAATTTCCTGCTCTGTCATTTCAGATGTATCAATACCTATAGACATTAAATATGCCTCTTGAGCTGCCATATCTATAGCTACCTCACTTGAGCCTGCCTGTAAAATGCCATCTAACTCCAATTGTTTAAAATAGCCATCAATTGCAGTTATCAGCAAACATTTATTATCATAACTATTGGCATATTTCCCTATATAATTATCTTCTGCAGTCATTTTTATGTCATTTTTTATCATATCTACAGCTTCAACTATTTTTATCTTTTTAAATTGCTCTCCCTTATCCTGGGTAGTGGTTGTAAGGCTATTTACTCCTCTACCAACCTTTACCTTTGTACCATCATGGAATATTATAAATTCGCCATTGTCAATTTTATTATTCATAACTGTTTTAGACAATCTCTCCACATCTGTAAGCTCTGGTAATGGTGCATAAGTTGCTGATATAGTCATAGGAGTACCAGCAATTAGGCCTGCAATTCTTGCACAATACTTTGCAGTATCATAACTAGTGTTACCGATAGCCATATCATCTGATGTAAAGTTTATTATAGCCTCACTATCAGCAGCTTTATTTGGTAATACTGCTTTATATGTCTTATCATCTTGTCTTTGACTACCAATCCATGTAGCTATAGCAGTAACCTCTGTTCCATCTGTATTGTAAGGGCCTACTAGGTAATCAAATTGTAATGTCTCAAAATGTTCTAAAGCCTCTGATAAATCAGCAGATGAAGCAGGTAATACATACAATAATACCTTCCTTGGAGCATTAATATAACCAATAAAAGCTTGCTCTACATATTTTTTATTAGTTTGATTAAGTCCTGCTGGTATTTGAGTGACATTAGTTAGTTCATGAGCCCCTTGTACCCCGACTGTGGAATCCTTCAGTATAATAGCGACTACTCCTTTTGAGGACCTTTTAATCGCTGATATACCTTGAGTCTTAAATTCAATATTAATATTTGGAAGTCCCACTTTATTCCTCCTCTACGGTCATATAGACCTCTTTAATTTTTGGTAATTCTTCTTTCTTATCTGTTCTATCTTCATAATATTCAAATTGTAAATCTATAAAAGCTTTATCAAAATACAAATCTCTTAACTGATTCTCTGTCACGGGCC
>CAZFIO010000189.1:0-2774 GCA_964519585.1 uncultured Tissierellaceae bacterium | reverse complement strand
AGGCCTGCTTTTCATTAGCCATGGTTAGTACTGCTCCCATTCCCTGGCCTGCTTCTAAGTACCATTCTCCACCTGGTTCTATATCTGTAGTCTTCCAGATTTGTAATTCTTTCTTATGGGTACCTGAATCATCTCCACGAGATACAAATACCAATTGATTTTCTTTTATAGTTGATAGGGCTTCTTCAATATTGTCTCCCTTGGCAACAGTGGTGTCCCCCTTTGGTCCCACTAAAACAAAATCATTGTACATTACATCATGTCTTTCTGTTCCTGCACCTTCAGCTAAAAACTCTTCTTCTGATGCCTTGGCATGAACCAAAAGAACATCTGCCTCTCCATCCCTACCCATTTGCAGGGCTTGTCCTGTTCCTACTGCTATTACATCTACCTCATAACCACTATCTTCTTCAAATATTGGTAGCAGAAAATCCAATAAACCTGAATCCTGGGTACTTGTTGTAGTTGATAAAACAATAATTGGATTCTTTGGTCCTTGGTCTCCACCATTAACTTCTTCTTGTCCTTCATTTGGTTCCTCTGGTTTTTCCTGTTGGCTACATGCCACCATGGAAAAAATCATTAGTCCTATTAGCAAAAAGGCTAATAATCTTTTCATTTTCATTTTATTCCTCCTAAATATTATTATCTACAAAAAAAAGACGCACCTAAAGAAAGGTCGTCTTTTAAATGTCTTCCTTTCCAAACACGGGAGGCAGCTAAATTTCTCTAGCTACCCAGGCTCTAGGCCCATGGCATCAGCTTTAGGACTTAGAGCTCGGAATACTTCCATTGTATATATTTAGTTTTTCGCCTCTTACAAAACCTATAAGGCCTATATTTAATTCCTGGGCAATGTCTATGGCCAGGCTTGTAGGGGCTGACCTAGATACCACCATAGGAATTCCTCTTTTTGCAACTTTTAAGATTATTTCCGAGGATATTCTGCCACTGGTTAGGATTATTTTATCAGACAAGTCTATATCCTTTTCTAGGGCTTGGCCCAAAATCTTATCCAAGGCATTGTGCCTTCCTATATCCTCTTCAAATATAAGTATACCACTTTTATCATAGAGGCCGCAAGAGTGGACCCCACCAGTCAAAAGGAAGATTTCTGATTTCCTAGAAAAGTCCCTCATAAAGTCCTTGATTTTATCTATTTCAATTTCTATTTTATTTTCTATCTTTTTCGACTTAAAGGAATCAAGAACATTGTAAAACACAGTCCCCTTGCCGCAGCCTGATGTTATGGTTCTCTTGCCTTGCAGCTCTTTGAAAAAATTATTGGCATTCTTTAAATACACATAGGCACAACCATTTTCCTCATGAATTTGTATCCTGTCTATTGATTCCATACCTTCAAGCAAACCTTCGGAGTATAAGAATCCTAGGACCAAGTATTTCAAAGATTTGGGCGTGCATAGAAGGGTTATGATTTCTTCATCATCTATAAATATGGTAAAGGGATATTCTACAACAATATCGTCATCTTCTAAGACCATACCTTGCCCCTTTATTCTATAAATTGGGTAGGACCTTATGTCTTTCATGCTTAACTACCTACTTCCTCACCTATAAAGCCTAGATAATTATCTAGGTCTTCCTTGGTGTTAAGATTAAGGAACATATCCCAGTTGGGACTAAAACTTCTGGCAATATCCTCATCAATATAAGTAACATTTAGTCCCTTAAGAAGGTCATGGATATTTCTTTTCTTAGTCTTTAAATATTCCTCAATATCTTCAATAATATCCTTGGAATAAAAGGAACAAAAAGGCTCTATCCAGTCCATAAACCTAGTGGTGCAACCATCTTGACCCATATTTCCCATCATATATTTTATATAAGATAAGTTTATATTGGGCATATCACAAGCTATAACCAAAGAATATTTGCTTGAAGCCTGCATTAGGCCAGCATGAATTCCCCCTAAGGGTCCCTTGTCCCTTAAAATATCCCTAGTTATTTTATGACTAAGCCCAATATAGTGATCAGGCTTATTGGTCACAATGATTATTTCATCAAATTCCTTATTTAATTTATTTATAATGCTAAACATCAGCCTTCTTTTATCAATCTTTAAAAATTGCTTGTCAAAGCCCATTCTCGAGCTTTTTCCACCGGCTAAAATTATAGCAGTTCCAAATTTCTTCATAAAATCACCTATTTTCTTGCGCAGTCTCCTCCACTGCCACTTAATACTTCTAATCCATGGTGGATGCTGTCTAGGGCATAATCCAAGGCCTCCTTAACTGCCTTAGGACTTCCTGGTAGGTTTACTATGAGGGTATTATTTCTTATTCCTGATACTGCCCTTGATAACATGGCCCTTGGGGTGATGGATAAACTGTGATACCTTATGGCCTCGGCTATACCATTGGCCATCCTGGTACAAACCACTTCAGTTATCTCAGGAGTAATATCCCTTTTGCTAAAACCAGTTCCACCTGTAGTTAGGATTAGATCCACCTTCTCCTTATCAGCCATGTAGATTAGGGCCTTTCTTATATCATCAGCTTCATCAGGAACAATCCCCATGCTGACAACCTTATAGCCCTTTTCTTTTACTATTTCTTCTATTAGTTTGCCAGAGACATCCTCCCTTTCCCCAGTAAAACCCTTATCACTAACAGTAATAATCCCTACAGTAAACATAGAAACACCCCCATTTTAACCATAGCCAAGCCATTGCCAAGCCATAGCCTAGCCATAGGCAAGCAATTGTTAGTTAGGTCAAACTTTTGGGTCAGAGATTTCTCCAAAGCCCATCCCTA
>CAZFIO010000188.1:0-2795 GCA_964519585.1 uncultured Tissierellaceae bacterium | reverse complement strand
TTTGAAAAACCTAGAGAAAAGGTATATAATATTATAAAGGTCAAAGAAGGTCAACAGATATTAATAGGAGAGGGTTCAATGGAATATAAAGATTATTATAAAATATTGGAAGTAGAAAAAAGTTCAAGTCAAGATGAAATAAAAAAATCTTATAGGAGGCTGGCAAAAAAGTATCACCCCGACCTACACCCAGATGACACTGTGGCTCATGAAAAGTTTAAGGAAATAAATGAAGCTTATGAAGTCTTGGGTGATGAAGAAAAGAAAAAGAAATATGATATGTTTGGAAGTAATTATAACTTTGCTGGAGGTCAGGACTTTGACCCCTCTCAATATGGTTTTGGGGGCAACACCTATACCTATTCCTCTGGTGATGGTGGAGATTTCAGTGATTTCTTCAATATGTTTTTTGGGGGAGGATCTGGGGGTTTTGATATAAATGATTTATTTTCTGGAGGAAGAGGATCTACCAGGGGACCAGCTCCAAGACAATCCTATGAAAGTCAATTGAACATTAGCATTGAGGATGGATATAAGGGTGGAGAGAAGGATGTGTCCATAAGTCTAGGTGGAAGTAGACAAAATATAAGTGTAAAGATTCCTAAGGGGATTACCCCTGGCAAGAAGATTAGGGTCAGGGGAGAAAAATGGGGGATTGATGGAGATATCTTGTTTAAGATTAACTTTATAGAGGATGAAAAGCTAAGGTTAGAGGGTTTGGACCTTATTAAAAGAGTAGATATCTTGCCCTGGGAGGCAGCTCTTGGTGATAAAATTTTACTATCTACCCTAGAAGGTAAAATTCGAGTAACCATACCCAAGGCAATAGAAGGTGGTAAAAAACTTAGGATTGCTAAAAAGGGTTATAGGGATATGAAAGGAAAGCAGGGAGACTTATATATACAAATAAACATAGTAAACCCACCTAATTTAACTAAGAAGGAAGAAAAACTTTACAAGGAATTAAAGGAATTAAATAGTTATGAACTAGATAGATAAGGATAGTTAAACAATAGTCTAGCGGTTGTCAAGCAACTATATAAAGAATAGTTTGTCTTGTATTTGTTTGGACAAGAGAGCAAAAGAAAAAACTGTGGTTTCAACCACAGTTTTCGTATGTATCCGTGCACCCAGAATCGACAGCCTTATCCTAGACGTTACCCAAGCAGTTAGCTCGTATCAGGCAACCCTACGGCACACGAGAGGATTCACTTACCGCTGCTTCCTTCCGGACCTGACGGGGTTCATGAGTTCCCGTTGCGTAGGACCCAATCGTCACTGCCACTTATCTGAGGCAGACCTTACAATAGAGATGCCTAGACTAGGAATTCAATCCTGCTATAGCGGATTGCAGGTTATAGGGCACCGCTACCTCCCCATCTAGCACGGCAAAATTTTATCATGGCGGAGAGAAAGGGATTTGAACCCTTGAAACGCTTTCACGTTTACCCGCTTTCCAGGCGAGCGCCTTCAGCCAACTCAGCCACCTCTCCATTGTCACCACAGAAATATATTATAGACTAAATGAATATTAAAGTCAACTTTTTTGTTGAAGATGGTGGGAATTTATTTTGAATCTGCTATAATAGATATAATAAGAAAAGTGTAGGTGAAATCAATGTATCAAGCCCTTTATAGGAGATATAGGCCCACAAGCTTTGATAAGCTCATGGGTCAGGAGCATATAGTTACAGTACTTAAGAACCAAATTAAAAATGATAATATAGGCCATGCCTACCTATTTTCTGGTACTAGGGGAACAGGAAAAACCTCAGCTGCAAAAATTCTTTCCAGGGCAGTAAATTGTCTTTCTCCAAGAGATGGAAACCCTTGTAATACTTGTGAAAACTGTTTAGAAATTTTACAGGACAGGACCATGGATGTGATAGAAATGGACGCAGCCAGCTACAACAGTGTAGATGATGTAAGGGACCTACGTGACAAGGTAGTATATCTACCAGCCAAAATCAAATATAAGGTCTATATTATGGATGAGGTCCATATGCTGTCTACCAGCGCCTTCAATGCCCTGTTAAAAATCCTAGAAGAACCACCAAAACACCTTATATTTATACTTGCCACTACAGAGCCAGAGAAGGTTCCAGCTACAGTTCTATCTAGGTGTCAAAGGTTTGATTTCAGAAGAATTTCCAACAAAGACCTAGTTGAAAATATGAAAAACATCCTAGATGACCTGGGGATTAAGGCAGAAGATAGGGCCCTAAACATTATAGGCAAAAATAGTGATGGAGCCATGAGGGATGCCTTGAGTTTGCTAGATAAATGCGTAGCCTACTCTGAAAATGAAATCACCTATGAGGACACCATCAATATACTTGGAATAGCCAATAAAGACCTAATATTTAACCTGGTAAATCAGATAAAAGCCAAGGATATAGGGGCAACACTTAAGTCCATAGATGAAATCCATGAGGCAGGGAAAAGTGCTAGCCAATTTATGAAGGACTTGATAAACCATTATAGGGACCTAATGCTGGTTAAAAGCACAAAAGACCTAAACAAATTGGAGGACATAAGTGATATAGATGCCTATATAGACCAGGCCAAGGATATGGAAATTAACTATATCATCAGAGCTTTGGAAATACTGACTAATTCTGAGGCCCAAGGTAAATGGTCCAGTGAACAAAGGTTAGTCTTGGAAATGGCTGTAATCAAGTTAGTAAATATTGATGAAATCATGAATTTGGAGGCAAGAATCAAGGCTCTAGAAGAGGGATTTGTCCCCCAAAAAGAAAAGACAAAACCTGCAAGAGAAAACATCCAGTTACAAG
>CAZFIO010000187.1:0-2829 GCA_964519585.1 uncultured Tissierellaceae bacterium | reverse complement strand
TAAAACATCTATTTGGCAAGCAGTCTCTCGTAATTTGGTTATTATATTTTGCAGATGGTCCACTGCAATATCCTTAAGTATAATTTCTCCATTGGTGATTGCTCCTGCTACCAGATAGGTGCCTGCAACAATTCTATCAGGAATGACCTTATGTTCACAGACGGAAAGACCAGATACACCTTCTATAGTTATAAGGCTGGTTCCACCACCACTTATCTTTGCACCTAATTTATTTAAATAAGATTGTAAATCAACAATCTCTGGCTCCCTAGCTGCATTTCTTATGATAGTAGTACCCTTGGCTAAAACTGCAGCTAATAGGGTGTTTTCTGTAGCTCCAACTGAAGGATAATCCAGATGTATATCAGCCCCAACTAGGCCACTAGTTTTGCAGTGTATAAATCCATGGGCTTCAGTAACTTTAGCACCCATCTGCTTGAGGGATTTAATATGCAGGTCTATAGGTCTAGGTCCTATTTCACAGCCACCTGGGTAAGATATTTTCACCTCTTTGAACCTGGTCAACAAGGCCCCCATAAAAATAATAGATGATCTCATTTCTCTAACTAGGTTATCTGGAATTTGAATGCTGTTTATATCCTTACTGTTTATAATTATCTGGTCATCCTCTTCTATTATTGTTCCACCTATGGAAGTTATAATTTCCTTCATAATTTCCACATCTTTTAGCCTAGGTATATTGGAAATAATATTTTCCCTGCCATTGATAACTGTTGCAGCAATTATTGGAAGGGCTGCATTTTTAGCCCCCTGAACATTTAAGTCCCCAACTAGGGGTTTGCCTCCATTTATTACATACTTTGACAAATCTTCCACCTCCATTTGCATTAAGACCCTATATTATTTTATCTTATGCAAATAAAGGTTCTAAGTTACTACTTTAGTCTTATGCCTTGGATAATGCTATAAATTTGCTCTGCAGCATCTAATTTACCAAGCTTAAGGCTATTTTCTTCCATTTGAGATAGTTTAAATTTATCATTTATAATATTATTAATTGCTTCTATTAATATAGACCCGTTTAAATCCTTCTCTAAAATAAGTTTAGATGCCTTGTTTTCTTCAAAAACCCTAGCATTATATTCCTGGTGGTTTTCAGCCGTATAGGGTTTGGGAATTAAGATACTAGCTATACCTAGGGCTGAAATTTCTGCCAAAGTGATAGCTCCTGAGCTGGTTATTACAAGGCTTGCAATGTTTAAGGCCTCAGGCATATCATAGAGATAGGGGAGAATCCTTATATTTTTATTTAAATCTATATCCTTGACTTCTTCTATAAATCCTTCATAAAACCTTTCACCCGTTATATGAAGAATTTGAAAATCTTTCCCAATTAATCCATCCTTAATTAGTTCTAAAATTGATTCATTTAGTTTTTTTTGTCCTCCGCTTCCACCAAAGGATAAAATCAAGGGTAGGTCCTTACTTACATTTAACTTCTTATAGGCATTGTTTTTGTCAATTTGTAAAATTTCCTTTCTTATGGGGTTACCAGTAATGACTATCTTTCCTGGATTCTTAAAGTATTTAATTGATTCACTAAAGGTAACAGCAATCTTATCAACAAACCTAGCTAGTATTTTATTTGTTATGCCTGGAAAGGCATTTTGTTCATGAATAAGAGTAGGTATTTTTAGTCTTTTTGCCTGGTAGACCACTGGACCACAAACAAAACCTCCAGTTCCTATTACTATATCTGGTTTAAAATCTTTAATTATCTTTCTAGCTTCCTTTAAGCCCATAAGTAATTCCTTAAGTGAAACAAATAGGTCCCTATTGATTTTCCTAGGCATGGCCTTTACCCTAATAGCCTTAAATTCTATTCCTTCCCTAGGAACTAGTTTAGACTCTAAACCATGACTAGTACCAATATAAAGAATTTGGGCCTTCTTATCTCTATTGATTATTTCTTTTATTATAGATAGGGCTGGATAAATATGACCACCCGTTCCACCACCGGATACTATATATCTCATAACTAACTCCTTCCATAATTAACATGTCTAGATATATTTAGCAGGATTCCTGCCATGGCCATGTTTATAATCAATGATGTACCGCCATAACTTATAAAGGGAAGTGTAATTCCTGTGGTAGGTATGGATGAAGTAACAACAGCAATATGTATTAAGGATTGAATTGCCAATAAGGCAGTAATCCCTGTTGCCAAAAAACACCCAAAAGTATCTTCTATCCTTAAAGCAATAATTACCCCCCGCCATATTACCAGTAGTAAAATCATAATTACTAATAATGACCCTATCAGTCCCAATTCTTCGCCAATTATAGCAAAAATAAAGTCATTATAGGCCTCAGATATATAAAAGTATTTCTGTCTACTTTTACCCAATCCCAAGCCAAATAAACCCCCAGAACCTAATGCATACAAAGATTGAACTACTTGCCAACCTCCATCCAACTTGTCAGCAAAAGGGTCTAAAAACGAAGTTAGACGCTTTACTCTGTGAGGATGGGACTCGTCATGGATTAAATACCATAACAATCCTGCTGCACCAGCCATAAGGGGTGCCAAATGTAGTAGGTTTAATCCCCCTACAAAAAACATAGCCAACATTGTAGTAGCTATGGTTACTGCGGTGCCTAGGTCATGAATAACCACTAATCCACTTGAAATACCCACATAGATTAAGGCTGGAATTGTTCCATGCAGTAGGCTAGAAATCTTTTCTCTTTTATTTGATAAAAAAGCTGCAAAAAATATTATTGATCCTAATTTTATAACATCTGATGGCATAAATTTTACTATTTTAAGATTTAACCACCTTGTAGCACCCTTATGTTCTTCAC
>CAZFIO010000186.1:0-2842 GCA_964519585.1 uncultured Tissierellaceae bacterium | reverse complement strand
TACTATTTAAAAATGGGAGGCTGAACCTCCCTTTTGTTTTATTCAACTATATCCTTTAGAATTTTCACCAATTTTGGATCAAACCTTCTCCCTGAATTCTCTTCTACTCTTTCTATTGCTTCTTTTTTACTTAGATTCTCACCATTATGAAATCCATCAATCAGGCTTAAATAAAACTCAGCTAAACCAATTATCCTTGAAAATAGGGGTATTTCTTCACCCTTTAAGCCTTCAGGAAAACCTGTCCCATCCCAATTTTCATGGTGATGAAGTACATAAAGTCCAATCTTTTCGGTTTCTTTTGATAGGACAAGTATTCTATAAGCAACCGTAGGGTGCTGCTTTAATTCGTCTGTTTTTAGGCTTCCTAGCTCAAGACCCATTTCTGTAAAAGTTCTTTGCATGATTAGTTCACCAATATCATGGTAGTAGCCTGCATCCTTAAGCGATTCTAAGTCCTTGTCTTCTATACCAAGTACCTTACCTATTTCTTCACTTAAATTTCCCACCCTTCTAGAGTGTTCATTTTCCTTACTTGTCTTTTGTTGAATTATATTTATTATAGAGTCAGTTACTTTATTCTTATTTTTATAATGTAGGGTCTTCTCCTCGTACATATTTGCCTCTGCAAATTTAAACAAGTTCTCACTGTCTTCAGACTCATTATGCCTAGTAGCATAGCCCAAGGACATGCCTATTTCAAGCCCCCTGATTCTTTGTTTTGAGATGTTTTCCTTTATTCTTTCAATAATCTTTCTTGCACCCATCTCATCAGTAGCTGGTAGTAATACTACAAATTCATCTCCACCCCAACGGGCAACTATATCATCTTCCCTACAGCTAGATTTTATAGCCTTAGCAGCTTTAATAATCAATTCATCTCCATATACATGACCAAATATATCATTTGTTAGCTTTAGTCCATTTACATCACCAATAATCATGGATAAAGGTAGATTCCTTTTTACATTAAGTCTTTTAAACTCCACTTCAAAGAACCTTCTATTATATAAACCAGTTAGGCCATCATGATAGCTTAGGTATAAGATTTCTTCTTCGGCCTTTTTTCTATCAGTTATATCAGAAAAAGTCACCACTACACCTGTAATCTTTCCATCCTTATACTGGGGATTAGCAATATATTCAGCATCAAAGCTTCTACCATCCTTCCTCCAAAGAACCTCATCATTAACCTTAACCCCAATACCTGTTTTTAGGATATTTAAAATCTTACAGTCTTTGGCCTCCATTAATTCCCCATTTTTATAACTATGGTGTATTAAATTGTGTAGAAATTTTCCAATAACCTCCTTATACTTATTATAACCCAGTATTCTTAAACCACTGTTATTAATAAATGTACAATTACCTTCAACATCCAATCCATATATTCCTTCAGAAGTAGAATCGAGTATTAGCTGTAACCTTTCCTTTTCCTCATCTAGCTTTAGATTGGCATCTTTTAGTTTTTCCTTGTTTTTATGTTCCTCACTAATATCCTCTACATATGCACCTATTCCATAATCCCCATCTATTAATTTTACTGGAAACTTAGTGGTTCTTTGTATTACCCCCTTTAATCTTACCTCATTATACATTACTATATCTGCTTCCAGCACCTTTAGATCATCATCCCTATAATAGTTGGCTAGTTCTTCATCTAGAAGCTCAGAATCGGTTTTGCCTATTATGTCACTTAAATCACGGTCCATATATTTGGCAAAAACCTCATTCGCCAAGATATAACGAAAATCCTTATCCTTTAAGAAAATTCCATTCTTATTAGCATGGAAAAAGGAGTGCAACAAATCATTGTAATTTTCAACTTCTTTACTAGTTCTTTCTAGTTTACCTATATATATTAGTGCCAAGGTGGAAGCTAGGATTAATGATGTAATTACTCCTAAAAGTATTCTTAATATAATCTTTTCCCGTCTTTCTAGTTCTATCTCTTCAGAAATATCATCTACCCTTACCAAGGCCAGATCTCCATCATTTGTTTCATAAGAAAATGCCCTAATCTTTACATGAAGAGTTTCCCCGCTGGCTGATTTTTGTTTTGCAACGAATCTAACGTCTTCCTTGTCTAGAATCTCTTCTAGTGAAAAACTCATATCCTTGCTTAAATCATAGAAGTTCATTTTAGTTAACTGCTCCCTATCATAACCATAATAGTCTGCAGCAAATTTGTTGGCATGATAAATATCTCCCGTATCCAAGTCAACAAAAATTACCACAGATTTATAATCATCGGAGAATTGACTAGGCTGAAAATCATTCACCTTTCCATAGGATATAGGTGAAATGACAAATATTAAACAAACAACTAGAAATAGTATCAATGTTGACCTTCTCATACCCATATCCCCGCCTATAATCTATCTTTTTTATCCATACGTTTACAGTCTTATTAATATATTATACCAAAACACCCTTATCATTTCATCATTTATTGGTATTTACCCTTTTTATATAAATTCAAAACTATTTACTTTTTATTTAAACCAATATAAAAGCCCTTGATACCCAAATATAAAAATGGATTTCAAAGGCCTCACTAATCTAATATATTATTTATCAGTTTTAAAATACATGTATATGTTTTCAGAGGTAAAACTTCCATCCGCAAACATAATATTGTTTCTCATACGAATTTGTACTATATTCAAGAGTTTGATTAAATCAGTTCTTTGATTTTCATCTACTATAAACTCAACACCATACTCTGAAAGTTTTTCATCAATTTCATTGGTCCATACTAGGTTGCCCTTAACCTCTATTGTTCTTTCCACTAGCTCAGTTGAAAACAATAGAATTATATCCTTTTTTATAGGGAGTTGTA
>CAZFIO010000185.1:0-2914 GCA_964519585.1 uncultured Tissierellaceae bacterium | reverse complement strand
ATTGACTGGGCATCTCCCAATTCTTTTATTTTATAGTCTATATCATGTGTGTTTTCAGATAACTTTCCTATTTTTTCTTCAAACCTATGATTCTTCCCTTCTATGGTAAGGTTTATTTGATAGCCTGAATCACCCTTATTTATCCTAATTGTCATATTTTCTAAATTACTTTCTTCTGCTGCTTCTATAATTTTAAAGGCATAGGTATATAGTTTAATTGTGTCCTTCATAGCCATGTTTATATCCATACTACAAAAAGCCAAGGTTTCTTTTTCCCTTAGGCTACTTAGTTCTTTTATAATACGACAAAGTTCCATGCTGGGATAGGCTTCCTGGGTTTTTGATTTAATTAGAAGCTCACTTCTTCTTTTGCAGTAGAGGGCTATGATTTGTACTTTTCTTATGATTTTATTTGTATTTCCATCCTCTTTTTCTATCCTATCTATTAATTCTTCTATTTCTCCCAGCTTGGTTTCAATGCTCTTGTGGATTTCTCTGGCCAGTTTGTTTTGCTCGTTTAATATATATAGTTTGCTTTCAACCTCTTCCTTTTCTGCTAGGATTTTGTTCTCCCTTTCCAGGGCCTCTATGCTTCTTTCTAGTTTCCTTCTAAGCTTGTTGATTTCACCTATGTCTTCAAGGGTAACTACCCTACCACCTATAATTGATGATTCTTTTAATAGCAGGTTGGGGTCTTCTTCCATATATGGGTTGGATCCATCCTCCCTATCTCCTATCCCTGTTTTATATATAAGTTGATTATCTAGGTCATAGATACCCATATATAGTTGGCTATTTGCAAAAATTTCATTGTAGCTTCTATTGCTTGGGATTAGCCCGCTATAGATACAGGATATAATAAATATGGTTATTATTCCAGCTAGGGCCAGGGTCATGGGAAAGTCTCTGGCTAGTGGAACTTTTAAATTATAGCTAATACTATATAAGACTCCTAAGGCTAGCACTAAGGTTGGTAGGACAACCATCTTTTTCTTAGGAGAATCTATACCTTTTTTAAACATTAGGATTATTGCTCCTAGGGAGGTGAGGACAAACCATAGGGTTAAAAGGATAAATCCTATCCCGTAACCATAGTTGTTGTCCATATGACTATAGTCTGTGGAAGTAAAGGTAAAGATGAATTGGTGTAGGTCGTTGCTTAGTACCAGGATTATAAATATAGCAGCTAGAATTCCATTGATTTTTACTATTCTTGGTGTATGGTTTTCTTCTATTTTATCTAGATTATGGGCTATATAAAATAAGATGGCTGGTATGGGCAGGTAGAATAAATAGAAGGTGTACCAGGCATAATGGGAATAGACTGAGTATCCATGTAGGGCATATTTAATAACATTTAGACTTATCCAACCTATAAGCAGGTATTCTATCACTAGGAGTCCCTCTCTTATCCCCTTATGTATAATTCTTCCCTGACTATACTCTTTCAACATTAAAATAAAGACTATTAGGGCTAGGGATAGTAAATGATGTTCTTGGGGGTCAGTGGGGGCATATTTTCTCTCCCCCTTAACCTTTCTCCTTAGTGAAGAAAGAATGTTTTCCATTTCCTGCATTTCTTTTTGTAGCTTACTTGCTGCTATTATTTTATGGCCTTTCCTATCTATCTGGTTTATAAAAAGACTCTTGTCTTTTGATATGCTTTCTTTTAGGTTTATTATTAGGTCTTCTTTTATTTGACTTTGGGACAAAAGTCCTATTTCAAAGGAAATGCTTCCTTCCTTGGGTATGATTATTTCATAGGCTGGGTCTATCTTGCTGGCAAAGTTCACCTGGATAGCCGTATCTTTTCCATCCCAGTGGATAGGATTTTTTTTGTTTATATGGGTTAGGTAGTCTACAGGCTTCTTCTGGTTTATTTCCTCATCATAGGCTAAAGATATATTTGCCCATATGTATCTTAACTCTGGACTATCATCAGGCATGGCTATAGATTGGTTTGTATTTTTTAAATCCTCCCAGCCTTCCATTTTTTCTTGGTTTTCATCTCTCCTTATACCTATGGCTATCAGGTCCGAATATAGGGGATAGAAAAATCCTTCTTTCCCTGATTCCATATGGGATAGGGCCTCTATATCATAGAAAAGACTTTTTTCAGCTCCTTGGGCAAGGTTTATTAGATGAAATTCTTCCAACTCTTTCAGCTGGTAGTCAGGGAAGTTTTCCCTTATGCTTTCCTTAAGGCTTGAAGGAGTATCTTTATATAGGAGGATAGTTTTTTCCTTTGGTTTATCCCTAACTACTAGGTATATAAGAAATACCAAGAGAAAAGATATGAATAGGACTATAAAGGCTTTTCTTTTTGAAGTTTTATTGGAAATCATATTATCATAGCTCCCTTCCTATATTCCTTTTCCTTATTATACCATTCTTATGCAGGTCAATAAATATAATCCTACTTATATTATAAAGTTTTTCCTTTTTCCTTTATATTTTATTCTATAAATGGTAAAATAAGAGGACTACTCTATTGGGGTGTAATTTTTTTGATGAATTTTTAATAATTATGAGAGAAGGTGGTTTTATTTGAATGTCTTAATAAATAAGTTTAAGGATGTCTTGTCTTCTGTTTTACCCATTAGCCTTATTGTGCTTGTGCTACATTTTACCCTAGTACCTTTAGAAAGTGATATGCTTATGCGTTTTATACTGGGCTCCATTTTTATAATCTTAGGCTTGGGTATATTCTTATTTGGTGCAGAATTAGGTATTGGTCCTATAGGTAATCTTATGGGTGGTTCTATAGCAAAAACTAATAATCCATACTATGTTGCTATATTAGGCTTTATATTAGGTTTTTTTATAAATGTGGCAGAACCTGATATACAAATTCTTGCAGACCAGGTTAGTATAGCAAGTGGTGGAATACTCTCTGCCTCGCTAATATTAATTG
>CAZFIO010000184.1:0-2948 GCA_964519585.1 uncultured Tissierellaceae bacterium | reverse complement strand
TTAACCTTCCAAAAGGGAGTTGCGATTTTACGCAACTCCCTTTTCCCCGTCCTCTTCCTTCCAAGCCTTATTTATCAAGGCCAGGGTAAATAACATGCCTGCGGAAAAAGCTATAGTTGTCATTCCTCCAGCTATTCCTAGATTTTCAGCAACTAAGCCTATAATAAAAGGCATGGTCATTCCCCCTAAACCTGCTATTCCTAGTATAGTACTCATGGCTAATTTTGACTCCTTAATTATCCCTCCTGTATTAGTTAGGATTGCTGCATATATTCCAGACATACAGAAGCCTAGGCCCAGTATCCATAGGATTATAAGCCAAAGATTTGTAGTCATCATAAAAAACAGGAAAAATATTATAGCCCCTAGAGAGGAAAACAGGATTATATTCTTATTTTCAAATCTTTTTGCTATATATACATTTGACAACCTTCCCATAATCATTACTATCCACATGATAGAAAGAACTCCCTGGGCCATAGAAGTGCCCATTACCCCACTATCTTTTAAGTAGGTTACCAGCCAACCATTTACAGCATACTCAACCCCTAAATAGAAGAAAAGCATACTGGCAGATAGGTAAAAACTCCTTAATTTAATAAAAGAAAAGTCTATTTCCATCTTTTCCTTATGATTTCTTTTGAAGCTAACTCTTTCCACATGAGAAATACTAAAAAATATAACCATTGATAGACCAAAACCTATAACCATAATCACTATACTCTTCCAGCCAAATCCCAAGGAAAAGAATAAAGAGGCCAGTAGGGGTGACATGAAAGCCCCTACAGCAAAATAAGTATGGAGGATATTCAAAAGACCCGAATCCCCATAACTAATATTGTTAATATTGGTATTTCCCATATTTATATTACTGCCCTTACCTATGCCTATTAGGAAAAAACCTAACATCAATAGAGCAGGTGATTTAAAGATTATCATTAAAGAAAATCCCACAGCAATCATTGAAATTAGACCAATATTTCCTCCTGCAAAACTAGCAATCAAGTTCCCAGTAGAATATAGGGTTAAAAGTAAACCTCCCTTGTCATAACCCAAGTTAAAATCCTGTAAAATTGATGGCATAATAGATCCCAGTACCAAGGCGGTAATCCCATTTACAAAAAAACCATAAAAGCATGCTCGCATAATTAGATTCCTCTTTTTGTCCATTTCCAAGAAGCAACACCCTTTCAATTTAGTCTTATATAATTAGTTTGCTCCATAGGACCATAGGCTGGAGTAAGCCAGGCCAGGCTCTAAGCCTTTACCTTCCATAGCTTATTTATCAAGGCCAGGGTAAATAACATGCCTGCGGAGAAGGCTATGGTTATCATTCCACCTGTGATTCCCACCTTTTCAGCAACTAAACCAATAATAAAGGGCATTATCATCCCCCCCAAGCCTGCAATTCCTAATATAGTACTCATGGCCAATTTTGATTCTTTTATTATATTACCAGCATTGGTTAAGCCAGACGCATATATCCCAGACAAGCAAAAGCCCAGGCCCAAAATCCATAAAATTGTTATCCATAAGTTACTGGATGCCATAAATAGCAAAAAACAAATCAAGGACCCAAAAGAGCTAAATAGGACTATGTTTTTATTATCGAACTTTTTAGCTATGTATACATTAAATAATCTTCCTACAATTATTACCACCCACATTATAGAAAGCATTCTTTGAGCCATGCTAGTGTCCATCCTTCCACTATCTCTTAAATAAGTTACTAGCCAACCATTTACAGCATATTCAACACCAGTGTAACAAGACATCATCCCAGCAGATAAGTAAAAACTTCTTTCCTTTATAAAATCAAAATTATATTTTGTAGACTTTTTGCCCCTTTTAAAACTAATGCTCTCTATACCAGATGCCTTAAATAGTATAACCATCAAAATAGCCAATGCTGCTACTAGGGTCAATATTGGCCTCCAGCCAAATCCTAAGGTTAGAAGAAAGGATGCTAGAAGAGGTGCTATAAAAGAACCTAAGGCAGCAAAGGTATGTAAAATATTCAACAAACCTGAGTCTCCATCACTTAATTTATTTATATTTGTATTACCCATATTTACATTACTACCCTTGCCTATGCCAATTAAGAAGAAGCCTAGCATAAGTAAAGCAGGTGATTTAAATACAATTGCAAGGAAAAAACCCACAACAATCATAGCTATTAAAGCTATACTTCCACCAGCAATGCTTGCCAGTACACTTCCAACAGAATATAAAGATAAAAGTATACCACCAGTATTATAACCCATATTAAAATCTTTCAAAATCAGTGGTATAACTGCTCCAATAATTACGGCAATAACTCCATTTACAAAGGATCCGTAAAAACAGGCTGTAGTAATCATATTTTTCTTATTACTTTTCAACATGCAACCCCCCCATTATGCTATTAACATCATAATTATAATATAGATTGAGATGATTGACAATCACCTAGTCATAGACACTAGGAGAAATCTCCTCCTTTGTCAGATGACTGAAGCGCCAGCGGAATGGAGAAATCTCCTCTTTTGGGTCTAAGATTCCTCGGAGGGTACAACTCTGAAGTAAGGCTCGGAATGACAAGGTTGAGATTTGGGGTCCCTAGAAACGGAGATCTCTCCACCACGGCCCAGGTGACACGGGTCAAGATTTTTATTCTCCACTAAAAAAATGAAGACTAGATCATTACCCTAGCCTTCATCCTCCTGTATCTTCCTATTTATCATCTATTTCTCTTCATTCAAGGATAGGGCATGCCTTCCATGAATATAAAACCATATTAATCCAAAAAACATGGCTATAGCAGCTGACCTTATAAAGTAGGGCATGATTTGTTTAGAAGCCATAGTAGCTAAAGCTTCCCCACTTCCCCCACCTAGAATCAAAGCAAGCATAAACATCAGGAAAATTACCCCGCCGCCTAAAACTGCAAGAATAATAAATATGGAAAA
>CAZFIO010000183.1:0-3046 GCA_964519585.1 uncultured Tissierellaceae bacterium | reverse complement strand
AACTTAGAAATATATGAAACTATTTTGACCAAGCAGAAAAAGGGTGCCCTAGTTCATGTTTTAGACCATACCACTACTGCTATGGGGGGGAGACTACTAAAGAAATGGCTAGACCAGCCCCTATTGGATAAAAACAAGATCAATATTCGACTAGACATGGTAGAACACTTATATAATAACATTATTTTAAGTGATGATATCACAGATATATTAAAAAATATATATGATATAGAAAGGTTGTCTAGCAAAATAAGTAATGGTAATGCCAATGCTAGGGACCTGATTGCATTAAAAAAATCTATTGAATTAATTCCAAAACTAAAAACAATTTTACTTTCTTCAAATGATTATAACTTAGTTACCCTTTCAAAAAAGATGGATAATCTAGATGATATATTTGCCTTGCTAGAGGATTCTATAATTGAAGAACCACCTATAACCATAAAAGATGGTGGAATAATAAAAGATGGATATAGTAAGGACCTAGATAATTTAAGGCTAGCCAGTATCAATGGAAAACAATGGTTATCTTCTTTGGAGGCCAAGGAGAAGGAGAAGACTGGTATAAAAAACCTAAAGGTTGGTTACAACAAAATAGCAGGATACTTTATTGAAGTAACTAAGTCCAATATTGGACTTGTACCTGATTATTTTATTAGAAAACAAACCCTGACTAATTCTGAAAGATACTATACTGAAGAATTAAAAGACATGGAGTCTACAATCATGGGGGCTTTAGAGAAGTCCTTAAATATGGAATATGAGATGTTTGTAAGTATAAGGGAAGGCTTAAAGGAACATATAAGAAGATTACAACTAACTAGCAAATATATTTCAAAAATAGATGTAATCCTGGGTTTTGCAAAATGTGCCCACTTAAACAATTTCACTCGGCCAACTTTTAATAATGATGGGGAAATTTATATCTTAGAGGGTAGACATCCTGTGGTTGAAAAATTAGTTTATAATAATCTATTTATACCTAATGATACGGATTTAAATTTGGAAAACAATATGATTCAAATTATTACAGGACCTAATATGGCAGGAAAATCAACCTATATGAGACAGATTGCTATAATTGTCCTAATGGCCCATATTGGTTGTTTTGTACCAGCTAAAGAAGCCAATATCTCTATAACGGATAGGATATTTACCCGAATAGGGGCTGCCGATAATCTATCACAAGGTGAAAGTACCTTTATGGTAGAAATGAACGAGGTTTCAAATATTGTTAGGGAGGCAAGCGAAAATAGTCTCATAATTTTGGATGAAGTGGGAAGGGGAACTAGTACTTACGATGGTTTAAGTATTGCTTGGTCCCTTATAGAATATATTGCAAATAATATTAGGGCTAAGACCCTTTTTGCTACCCATTACCATGAACTAACACAGTTAGAAGAAAAGTTTTCCTCTATCAATAACTTGACTATATTAGTAGAGGAGAGAGGGGAAGAAATTACCTTCCTAAGAAAGATAATAAAGGGTAGTACCAATAAAAGTTATGGAATACAGGTAGCCAGGTTGGCTGGAATAAATGATTCTATTATTAATAGGGCCAATGAAATTTTAAACATTATCGAAGGGACCCATCAAATAACAATAAAAGAAAAATCTATTAAGAAAAGCCAACAACTAAACTTAATTGACTATAAAAAGGACTACTTTATTGATAAAATCTTAAATATTGATATAAATAATATGACACCTATTGAAGCCTTATCCACCTTAAACTATCTTATCAAGGATGCTGAAAACGTAAAGGAGGGTTAATATGAGTAAAATTATTGTATTAGACAATTTGACAATACAAAAAATAGCTGCAGGTGAAATAATTGAAAGACCCTCCTCGGTTGTAAAGGAGCTGGTAGAAAACTCCATAGACGCCAATGCAGAAAATATAATTATTGAGATTGAAAACGGTGGAAAAACCTTAATTCGAATAACAGATGATGGGGATGGTCTAGACAAAACAAACTTAAGTCTTGCCTTTAAAAGACACTCTACATCTAAGTTAACTAAGATAGAAGATATATATAATGTAATGTCCTTAGGATTTAGGGGGGAGGCTTTGGCAAGCATATCAGCTGTGGCAAAGGTAGAAATTCTAACTAAAACACATGATTCAGTTTCTGGTTTGAAGGCCCTAGTATCAGAAGGTGAAATAGATTCAATTGAAACCATAGGATGCCCAAAGGGCACTACTATAATAGTAAAAGACTTGTTTTATAATTTACCTGTAAGAAGGAAATTTTTAAAAAATGATTTAAATGAAAGTAACCATATAAACTTATTAATAAATAAACTAGCATTAGGAAACCCTCATATTTCATTTAAGTTAATTCGTGATAAGAAAACTATACTACAGACTTCAGCTACAAGGGACTTAAAAAATACCATTCATACTGTATTAGGGGGGGAATATTCAAAAAATATTTTCCATGTTAATTATGAAGATGAATATATTATAATTGATGGATATTTTTCAAATAATAATCTTTATAGGGGAAATAAAAACTATCAATTTATATTTGTAAACAATAGGTATGTGATAAACAATGGAATTGCTAGAATAATTGAAGGCAAGTATAGGTCTTTAATACCCATAGGTAAGTATCCTATTTTTCTTCTAAATATCAATCTAGCTCCCAAGGAAATAGATGTAAATATTCATCCTACAAAGCAGGAAATTGAATTTATTAATGAAGAAAGAGTCTTTAATAGTATAAGTGATATGCTTGACAATAATGTAAACTCAATCCTAAGAATTCCAAAACTTAAGGTTGGTTCTAGTTATAAAGAGGAAAATACCCTTCCTGAATTATTTAAAGAAAGTGATACTTCTGAAAAGTCTGAGCAAGGTGATTTTAAAGGTATTGATTTTATAGACTATAACCAATATAATTTAGATTCTAATTATGAAGGACCTATAACTAGGCTAGAAGAAAATGAAGTTAAAAGCTCTTCTGATTCTGATTTTATAGAAAATAATTTTTTTAACATGGATGATGCTGAAATTATGCCTTTGGGTGTGGTTTTTAACACC
>CAZFIO010000182.1:0-3052 GCA_964519585.1 uncultured Tissierellaceae bacterium | reverse complement strand
TTTTATACTCTTTATAGAATGATTCCCCATAAAATGAGCAAGTACTTTAGGTACAATGAAGTAACAAAGTTCATCGATTACTATGGGAGAAGAAAGAAAATTACAAAAGAGTATAAAAACAACAATAAGTATAATAAAAGTGGCCAAGGAAAAGTTACAACTAGTGGTTGGAATGAAATCCCTGGCATATCACCATTATTATATTCTCATTTTTTATCAGATATAATGGTTAGTCGAAAAATTGAAGACATGGGTTTTGAAATGCCAGAGTTGTCTTTCTATAAGGCTACAATTGAGATGGATAAGGACCTAAAAGCTGGATATGAACATCTAAAAAACGATATACTAGCCTTCATGAAAGCTAATAAGCATTTGAATTTAGGTGGAATGTATCTAAATGCACTGCTTTCCTATCCAGACATGCCTATATCTGAGCCAATAATATATGAAGACATGCTAATTTCTAATCCGCTCCCAATAGATATTGAAAACAAAGTACTGCCAAAAGAAAGAGAATTAATTGCACTAATAAATAGAGAATTGAAACAAGAAAGGAGATCCGTAGTATATATAACATATACTGGAACCAAAGAGGTAGACAAAAGAGTTGAAAAGGTTTTAACTAGACAAGGACTAAAAGTCGCATTACTAAAATCTAGTCTACCTACTGAAAAAAGGGAAAAGTGGATTGATGACCGATACAATGAAGGTGTAGAAGTTATAATAACAAATCCAAAATTGGTTCAGACTGGACTTGATATAGTGCAATACCCTACTTTAATTTTCTTTCAACTTGACTATGACGTAAGGGTTGTAAGACAAGCAGAATCAAGAGCATGGAGGGTGGGGCAAGAGAACAAATGCAAAGTTTATTATATGTATTATGATGAAACTCTCCAGTATGATGCATTAAAATTAATAGGCTCAAAAAAGAAAGCCAGTTTAGCCCTGGAAGGAGTATTCGCAGAAGACATACTTTCGACCAGTGGTGATGATACAGGGGATTCTGGAGCTGCAGCCTTATATAAATCATTATTGGGCAAGATAAAGTTAAAGGAAGATGATCTAGATTTCTTTAGTGAGGAAGAAGTTATAGAAAATTACGAATTTGAGGAAACAAAAGAAACAATAAACACACATAATCCAATTAATTCTCAAATAGGACAATTGAATTTCTTTACTTTATCCGAAGACAAAATTAATAAAAAACCTAATCGTATAAAAAAACGATTGGTTGTAGGACAAGTTAGCATATTTGATATTTAAAATAGAGGGCCATCCCTCTATTTTTTATTTTATAAAAATGTTGCATTTTTATGTGCTTAGGGTATAATATATTTAGAAAGACATATATTATATCAGTAAAAACAATTGTTTTTGCTGGGAGGATGATATAAAAATCCTTTTTGTCTTTTAAAGTATTATATTATAAAAACATAAAAAAGAATTCTTTTTTATGTGGTGGAGGTTATATAAAAATAGAAGGATAATATATACAAAAGGAGATAAGTTTATACTTGTCTCCTTTTGGTGTTTATAAAAAGGCCCTGGCTAATATAGCAGGGCAGAGGATGATATAAATAACCCATAAGACCTGACCAGAGATGGCAGGCAGGGTAAGGAGGATAACATGAATAGAAAAACAATAGACGATATGGATTTTGCCCCATATCAAGAAGTAGCCGATAGAATAGACACCTGCTTAGGTGTCATCGGCTACCACAAGGCGGTAGGCGACTTAAAAGCCGCTTACCAAGAAGAAGTAAGACTGAAAAATCTGAGAGAGGAGATAAAAGCCTTGAAAAAAAGGCGTAAATCCTTTATCAGATTCTAAAGGACTAATTATTAGTCCTTTAGTTTTATAAAACTACATATTTCTTTTTTTATATGTTCGGGGGAAGTAGAGGAAATATAATGAATGCTAACCTTTGTTTTTTTGCATTTTTCCATTACCTTATAGTAAAATCCATGACTCATATATTTGGTATATATGAATATAAAATCTTTATTATTTAATAAATTATCATCAAATCCTTCATTGTCACCCTCTATATATACAAAATTTGAAGGCAGAATAGACTTTAATTTATTATGAATATTAGAATGTCCCCCTACGAAAACAGCTCTTATTCTAGAAAAATCAAATTTTTTCTCATCCTCTAAGCCTAAATCTATGGTGTCTATACTATAAAAAGAATCTATTAGATCTTTGAAGTTGTTGTTTTCTTTCTTTAAAACTTCAATATCTGCATTAGCCTTCTTTAATTTCCTAAGGAGTATTACGTTTTCTTTTTCTATTGTATTTTTATATTCATCACGTAACTTATTATTATCGTGTTCTAACACCTCTATTCGTCGTTTTAAGGACAAGTTTTCCTTGGCTAGTCTCTTAGCATCATTCTCATACTTCCTAAGCTCTAAAAAGAGATTTTCCTTGTTATTCTTAAAGTAAAATTCCTTTATATCTTTATATCCTTTAATTACATACCTTAGATGTAGTCCATATAAGATAAACTTAGCAGATTCTATTTTATTCTGATTATTATTATGAATAAAATAAATTGCAGCAAGCTCTATTATATCCCTTTCAAATATTTTTATATTATCAGTCATAGAGGTCAACAACATCTCTTCACTGTCAAAAATTAAACCTATTGACTTGCATAATAAACTTAACTCAGCATCTATAATATTAAATTCAACTAGATCTGATGCCGTTTCTAAAGATGAAAACAAACTATAAAACCTATCTTTAATTCCTCTAGCCTTAGAAAGAAGTCCTTTATTGTTTCTGACAATATTATATGAAAACCTATTTTTATCTCCTTCTAAGTGACTTATATAAATATCCATAAATCCCAACATGTTATTAACATGCTCTGTAGGTTTTATTTCCTTTTCGAAGGAATTGGCAAGCATAAGCAAAATAGTAGTAAAATTAATATAATAGTCATCATCTGGTATGTTTTTAATAACTTTTTTAAATATAATATCCATATTGTATTTGTCAACTGAAAACTATACCATATTTTAATCGAAAACTGGGCCAGTT
>CAZFIO010000181.1:0-3116 GCA_964519585.1 uncultured Tissierellaceae bacterium | reverse complement strand
TACCGTAAGCAAGATAACTTGGCTTTACTGCCTTAAACCTGAAACTATAAATATACCAGCCTATAAGGATGAAGTGCGAGACTATCCTGAGGTCGAAGTTATAGAAGTCCTTGTACATAAAGATTACAAGCTTAAAAGAATAGCAGAAATAATTATGAGGACTATACCCTACCCTATGGTCCTGATATTTAAGCTGGAAGACAAAAGAAAGCTTTATGTGGCTCACCAGAGGACCAATCAAAACGATAGCAGTAAGAATACCATTGAGGAGTTTCTAGCCACTGACTGGCTAGAGAGTGATAGTGCTTTATTCGCTAAGCTTGATATAAAGCAAATGAGGTTTACAAACTTCTATGCACTTTATAGTGATATTGTTGATACTATCAGTATTTATAACCTATCAGCTATTATGCCGACAGATGACAATATAACAGGTGCTGAGGCAAGAGAGCTTTCAGCTCAAATAGAAAATATAGAACAAGAAATCACAAGCTTACGAGCTAGGCTAAAAAAAGAAAGTCAGTTTAATCGTAGGATGGAACTAAACATTGAGATAAAGAGGCTGGAACAGAACAAAAACAAATTGCTTGGAGGAGATAGATTATGAAGATAACAAGTTTAGACGGCAAGACCCCTGATATTGCAGAGGAGAACATTCAGAAGTTAAGACAAATATTCCCTGACGTATTTACAGAGGACAAGGTTGACTTTGAAAAGTTACAACAGGTACTAGGTAACTATGTAGAAGATAGTGATGAACGTTATAACTTTACCTGGAATGGCAAGGGACGAGCATTACGCCTATCTCAAACACCTTCCTTAGGTACCCTTAGACCCTGTAAGGCAGAAAGCAAGGACTGGGACACTACACAGAACCTTTACATAGAAGGCGATAACCTTGAAGTGTTAAAGCTTTTGCAAAAGAGCTATCACGGAAAAGTTAAGATGATTTACATAGACCCACCCTATAACACAGGTGGTGACTTTGTTTATCCTGATGACTTTCACGACAGCCTTGAGAACTATAAGAAAATTACAGGGCAAGTGGATAGCAATGGTAATTCGATAAGCACTAATGCTGAAGCAAGTGGACGCTATCATACGGACTGGCTTAACATGATGTACCCTAGATTAAGACTTGCAAGGAACTTGCTTACAGATGATGGTGTGATATTTATTAGTATTGGTCAAGATGAGAATTATAATCTTATAAAATGTTGTAATGAAATTTTTGGCGAAGAAAATTACATTGGAGCAATTTCAAGAGTTATGAAATCTGGTGGCGGTAAGGGACAATACTTTTCGCCCAACATAGATTATGTTTTAGTTTATTCAAAACATAAAAGCTATTTAGGTAAATTCAGAGGAAAGGTATCTGAAGTAACATTGAAAAATTATTATAATAAAATCGAGACTGAGGGAACTAGAAGAGGGAAGAAATATGGAGAAGAAAGAATTTATGTGGCAGGGTTGGATGTAAGGCCAAATCAGAGATATTGGATTGAATGTCCTGATGGTAGATTTGTAATTCCACCGGGAGAGACTATACCGAATCAGATAAAGGAAGGGGAAAAAATACTACCTCAAGATGGTGATGGTGTATGGAAATGGACATATGAAACATATGCAAAACAAAAGCAATTAGGTAACATTGTTTTTAAAGAAACAAAAACATCGGCTTTGGTTGATCAAGATGGAAATCAATCAAAATATAACTTATACAACAAGGTTTGGCTTGATGAACGAGATGGAAGTGTACCTGCAGACTATATTTCTGATTGTGAAAATAGATTAAGCTCTGCAGAATTGAAAAAACTCGAAATACCTTTTGATTTTGCAAAACCAGTAGCATTGATAAAAAAGCTAATAACAATAGTTGATGATAATGATAAAAATATGATAGTGTTAGACTTCTTTTCAGGCTCCGCCACTACCGCCCATGCCGTAATGCAACTCAACGCCGAAGACGGTGGCAATCGTAAGTTTATTATGGTTCAGCTCCCAGAGCCAACAGATGAAAAGAGCGAAGCTTACAAGGCTGGCTATATGAATATCTGTGAGATTGGTAAGGAGCGTATTAGACGTGCTGGTGAGAAAATTAAAGAAGAAAATAAGGATAAGGAAAACATAGAAAACCTTGATGTAGGTTTTAAGGTTCTGGAACTAGATGCTTCTAATATTCGTAAATGGCAACCAGACTCTGATAATTTAGAACAATCACTTGAAGATTTCATTGATAACTATGTAGAAGGCAGGACAGAACTAGATGTAGTCTATGAAATAATGCTTAAATATGGTCTAGACCTTACCTATCCAGTTGATGAATTTACAGTCGCACAGAAGAAAATCTATTCTATTGGTTTTGGTATGCTTATGATTTGCCTTGACAACGAGATTACAACAGAAGTTGCCAAAGGCATTTTAGAAAAGGTAAAAGAATTGGCACCTGAAAGCACCAGAGTCGTCTTTAAGGACAATGGATTTAAGACAGACAGTAACAAGACCAATATCAAGGAAATACTTAAATGCGGCGGCATAGAAGAATTTATCACTGTATAGGGAGGTATGGACTAAATGAAACTACAATTTGATAAAAATTTAGAATATCAGCACCAAGCCATAGCCTCCATTGTTGATTTGTTTAGAGGTCAAACCCCTATGCAGACTAACTTTACAGTAACACCCTATAATGGACAAATAGGTTTGTATGATAGCACCAATGGTATCGGAAACAGGCTTGAACTTGATGAAGATGAGATTTTAGAGAACTTGCAAGAAATTCAGCTAAGGAATGGTCTACCACAAACAAAGAACCTAAAGGCTGGGAAATATGACTTTGATATAGATATGGAAACGGGTACAGGTAAGACCTATGTCTATCTGCGTACAATACTTGAACTACGTAAAAATTATGGTTTCTCTAAGTTTATTATTGTTGTTCCCAGCATTGCTATTAAAGAAGGAGTTTACAAGTCTTTACAGATTACAAAAGAGCATTTTCAGGATTTATTTGATAATACAATTTATAATTACTTTATCTATGATAGCAGCAAATTGGAGCAGGTCAGAAGCTTTGCAGTAAGCGATAATATAGAGATTATGGTTATCAATATAGA
>CAZFIO010000180.1:0-3126 GCA_964519585.1 uncultured Tissierellaceae bacterium | reverse complement strand
TTGCTGAAGGCGCAAGAGAAGCAGGACTTAAATTCTAATAGAAGGAGGGGAAATGATGGAACGTTCATTTATTAATCCAAATGAATTAGACTTAAAAGAGAGAGTTGTTAATATAAATCGTGTAGCAAAAGTTGTAAAGGGTGGTAGAAACTTTAGGTTTTCTGCTCTTGTAGTAGTTGGAGACGAAAACGGACACGTGGGAATAGGCATGGCGAAGGCATTAGAAGTACCTGAAGCTATTAGAAAAGCTATTCAAGATGCAAAGAAAAGAATTGTTCATATACCTTTAGTTGGGACTACAATACCACATGAAATAACAGGTGTTTATGGAGCAGGTAGAGTTCTATTAAAACCATCCAAAGAAGGTACAGGAGTTATCGCAGGTGGAGCTGTTCGTGCTGTATGCGAGTTAGCTGGAATAAGAGACATCAGAACAAAGTCTTTAGGAAGCTCCAACCCTAGAAACATTGTAAATGCAACTATGGATGCATTGACAAATTTAAAAAGAGCAGAAGATGTTGCAAGATTAAGAGGCAAATCCGTAGAAGAATTATTAGGTTAGGGGGGATTGTGAAATGACTAAGATCAATATAAAATTAGTTAAAAGTCCAATTGGTAGACCTGAAAACCATAAAAGAACAATTGCGGCCCTTGGGTTAAAAAAGATCGGTCAAGTAGTGGAAAAGAATGATACCCCTCAAATTAGAGGTATGATACATCAAGTAGACTACATGGTTGAAGTTATAGACTAAGTGTAAGGAGGTGTGTAGCCATGAAATTACATGATTTAAGACCAAATGAAGGTGGAGGAAGTAGACCTAAGAAAAGATTAGGTAGAGGTATAGGTTCAGGACTTGGAAAGACATCCGGTAAAGGACATAAGGGACAAAACGCCAGATCAGGTGGTGGAGTTAGACCTGGATTTGAAGGTGGTCAAATGCCACTATTTAGAAGACTTCCAAAACGTGGTTTTACAAACATTTTTGCAAAACGATATGGGATAATCAATTTAGGTGATTTAGATAGATTTGAAGAAGATACAGTAATAACTCCAGAATTACTATTTAGTGAAGGCTTAATTAAAAGAGCTAAAGCTAAGGACGGAGTCAAAATCCTAGGAAACGGTGAAGTTAACAAAAAACTAACTGTCAAGGCTCAACAATTCAGCAAAACAGCTGTTGAAAAAATTGAGGCTGCAGGCGGTAAGGTTGAGGTGATATAGATGATTTCTACCTTAAAAAATGCATGGAAGATTCCAGATATTAGAAAAAAGATGACCTTTACTTTTGTAATGTTACTAATCTTTAGACTAGGATCAAGTATACCGGTTCCATATATGGATAAAACAGTTATTAAAAGTATATTTGAAGCATCCCAGGGAGGATTGTTGCAATTCCTTGACTTAATGGCAGGGGGTACCTTTAGTGACTTCTCTATATTTGCAACAAATATTTATCCATATATTACAGCTTCTATCATAATTCAACTTCTTACTATAGCAATTCCAAGATTGGAAGAGTTACTTAAAGAAGGGGAAGACGGACAGAAGAAAATGAATAGGTATACAAGGATTATAGCTATAGTGCTGGCTTTTATCCAGGCTATAGGATATACCATAGGTATATTTAGTGATGCTCTAGTTGTTAATTCAACTTTACAAAAACTTATAGTGATTATAACCCTAGTAGCAGGAACAGCCCTACTAATCTGGATAGGAGATTTAATTACAGAAAAGGGTATTGGAAACGGGATATCACTTATTATCTTTGTAGGAATTATATCTAGGTTGCCTGCAAGCTTGATAAACATTATAAAACTAATAAGCATTGGAGAACTAGAAATTTTTAAAGTTCTAGTATTTGGGATAGTATTCCTTGCAATTATTGCAATTGTAGTAGCCCTGCAAGAAGGCGAAAGAAGGATATCAGTCCAATATGCAAAAAGAGTTGTAGGAAGAAAGATGTATGGTGGTCAAAGTACACATATACCAATCAAGGTATCTATGTCTGGTGTTATGCCAGTAATATTTGCATCATCACTCTTATCACTACCCCAGACCATATCCTTATTTTTCAAAGGAAGTCAGAACTGGGTAACAAAATATTTAACACCACAAGGAAGTGTAGGAATTTGGATATACTCCATATTAAATGTACTTTTAATTATGGGTTTCACCTATTTCTACACAGCGGTTCAATTCAATACTGTTGAATATGCAAAAAGCTTACAACAAAATGGTGGCTTTATACCAGGTATAAGACCAGGAAGGCCCACATCAGAAGCTCTAAACAAGGTAGTATCAAGGATTACTTTTGTAGGGGCCCTATCCTTGGCAATATTGGCATCATTACCAATTATATTGTCCAAGTTATTTAAGATGGATGTAAACTTTGGTGGAACTGCAATAATAATTGTGGTTGGTGTAGCCTTAGAAACTGTGAAACAAATAGAATCACAAATGCTAATGAGACACTATAAGGGATTTTTAAAATAAACTATAGGAGATGAAAAAGATGAGACTTATACTATTAGGACCACCAGGAGTGGGCAAGGGGACTCAGGCATCAAATATAGTCAAGAAATATAATATTCCACATATTTCAACAGGAGATATATTTAGAGCAAATATTAAAGAAGGTACAGACCTAGGAAAAACAGCTAAGGACTATATGGATAAGGGACTCTTGGTACCTGATGAAATAGTGGTAGCCATAGTAAAGGATAGACTGGCTATGGAAGATTGTAAGGATGGTTTTTTACTAGATGGATTTCCTCGAACTGTAGAACAAGCAAAATCATTAGACGAAGAACTAAACAAAATGGGTATAAAACTTGACAAAGTTGTCAATATTGAGGCAGGTAAGGATATTTTAATAGAAAGGGCTACAGGACGTAGAATTTGTAGAACTTGTGGTGCTAGCTACCATATTAAATATAATCCGCCAAAGCTAGAGGGTGCTTGCGATATAGATGAAGGGGAGTTATACCAAAGGGATGACGATAAAGTTGATACTGTAGCAACTAGGATTCAGGTTTATACAGAACAAACAAAGCCTTTGATCTCTTTCTATGAAGAAAAGGGTTTGATTCTTGATATAAACGGTATAGATACCATAGAAAATATAT
>CAZFIO010000179.1:0-3138 GCA_964519585.1 uncultured Tissierellaceae bacterium | reverse complement strand
AGAATAAAAACAGTTAGAAAAGATATAGCTCGTGTTAAGACTATTATCAGACAACGAGAACTAGGTATAGGAAAGGAGGTTTAGTCTCGAATGGAAAGAGGGAATAGAAAAGTAAGAATAGGCACTGTAGTAAGCGATAAAATGGATAAAACAGTGGTAGTTGCAGTAGAAACGCTTGTAACTCATCCTCTGTATAAGAAACAAATAAAAAGAACAAGTAAGTTCAAAGCTCATGATGAGAACAACGAATGTGGTATAGGTGATCTTGTTAAAATAATGGAAACTAGACCACTAAGCAGGGACAAAAACTGGAGACTAGTGAATATAGTAGAAAAGGCAAAATAGTCCTTATACTTGAAAGGAGGTATTTCAATGATCCAAACAGAAAGTCGTATGAGGGTGGCTGATAACTCAGGAGCGAAAGAAGTATTGGTTATCAGAGTGCTTGGAGGAACTAATAGGAAATATGCTGGAGTTGGAGATATAGTAGTTTGTACTGTTAAAAGCGCAACACCAGGCGGTGTTGTTAAAAAAGGTGAAGTAGTAAGAGCTGTAGTTGTGAGGACAAAGCATGGTGTAAGAAGAGATGATGGGTCTTATATTAAATTTGATGACAATGCAGCTGTAATTATTAAGGATGATAAAAACCCAGTGGGCACACGTATATTCGGGCCAGTTACTAGGGAGCTTAGAAGAGGAAACTTTATGAAAATTATATCCTTAGCACCGGAAGTACTATAGAAGGAGGTGTAAAGTATGCATGTAAAAAGTGGAGATAAAGTAGTTGTTATTTCTGGAAAAGATTCTGGGAAAACTGGAACTATATTAAAAGTTTTTCCAAAGGAAAACAGAGTAATTGTAGAAGGCATAAACATGCTTACAAAGCATAAAAAACCTATGGGACCAGGAGAACCTGGTGGAATAGTAAAATATGAAGGACCGATAAATGCTTCTAAGGTTATGATGTATTGCGATACTGATAAACAAGGAGTAAGGGTTGGATACCAAGTATTAAAAGATGGAAAAAAGGTAAGAGTTTGTAAAAAATGTGGAGAAGTTCTTGATAAATAGTCAGAGGGGAGGTAAGAAGAATGTCTTCCAGATTAAAAGAAAAATATGAAAACCAAGTAATACAATCTTTAATGGAGAGATTTCAATATAAGAATGTTATGGAAGTACCAAAGCTTGAAAAAGTTGTTATAAACATGGGCATTGGAGCGGCTAAAGAAAATCCAAAGCTTCTTGAGTCAGCAGTTAAGGAATTGCAAACTATTACAGGACAAAGACCTGTAGTCACGGAAGCAAAAAAATCTATAGCAAACTTCAAGCTACGTGATGGTATGAAGGTGGGTACAAAGGTTACCCTAAGAGGGGAAAAAATGTATGACTTCCTAGATAAATTGATGAATATTGCATTACCAAGGGTTAGGGACTTTAGAGGTATAAGCCCAACATCCTTTGATGGTAGAGGAAATTTTGCATTAGGAATCAAAGAACAGCTTATTTTCCCTGAAATTGAGTATGATGATATAGAAGCTATTAGAGGTTTAGATGTGGTTGTAGTAACTACAGCTAAAACTGACGAAGAAGCTAGAGTATTCTTACAAGAAATGGGAATGCCCTTTAGAAAATAAGAGGAGGGATAAATAGTGGCTAAAAAGTCAATGATTGCCAAGCAAAAAAGAAAACAAAAGTTCTCTTCAAGAGAATATAATAGATGTAAAATTTGTGGAAGACCACATGCTTATTTAAGAAAATATGGAGTATGCCGTATATGTTTTAGAGAATTAGCATATAAGGGACAAATTCCGGGAGTAAGAAAAGCAAGTTGGTAGTTTAAGCATATGAAAGGAGGTAGCTTATTATGATGACAGACCCAATTGCAGATATGTTAACCAGGATTAGAAACGGTAATGATGCAAAACATGAATCCGTAGATATCCCGGCTTCAAATATAAAAAAGCAATTAGCCCAAATCCTTGTAGATGAAGGATATATAAAAGGCTACGATGTGATAGAAGATGGAAAACAAGGAATTATAAGAGTAGACTTAAAATTCGGCTTAAACAAGGAAAAAGTTATAAGCGGAATTAAGAGAATTTCCAAGCCTGGACTAAGGGTATATGTAAAAACTGATGAAGTGCCAAGAGTCCTAGGTGGTTTAGGAATAGCTATTCTTTCAACATCAAATGGCGTAATGACAGATAAAAATGCTAGACAACAAGGTGTAGGTGGAGAAGTACTTTGTTATGTTTGGTAATAAGACTATAAGACTAGATGAACAGGAGGTGCACTCATGTCAAGAATAGGATTGAAACCAATAGATATTCCAGCAGGTGTTGAAATAAATATTGATGATAATAATTTTGTTCAGGTTAAGGGACCTAAAGGACAACTTTCAGAACAAATAGATAAAGATATGGAAATCAAAATCGAAGGAAATGTCCTTAATGTTGCTAGGCCAACAGAAAATAAAAGGCACAGATCTTTACATGGGTTATCAAGATCTTTGATTAACAATATGGTAGTAGGTGTAACTGAAGGGTATTCAAAAACTCTTGAAATAGAAGGTACTGGTTACAGGGCACAAAAAGAAGGTAAAAAGCTGATATTAGGACTTGGATACTCACATCCAATAGAGCTAGAAGATCCAGAAGGTATCACAGTAGAAGTACCAGCTGCCAACAGAATAATTGTAAGTGGTGCAAACAAGCAAGAAGTTGGAAACCATGCAGCCATTATTAGAGACTTTAGAAAACCTGAACCATACAAAGGTAAAGGTGTAAGATATTCCAACGAAGTTGTAAGACGTAAGGTTGGTAAGACAGGTAAGTAGAGGGGAGTGAATCAAATGCTAAATAAGATTGATAGAAATAAAAACAGAAAAGCAAGACACAGTAGAGTAAGAAAAAAAATCACAGGAACTAGTGAAAGACCAAGATTAAACGTATATAGAAGCGACAAACATATATATGCACAAATTATTGATGATACTACAGGCTCTACATTAGCATCAGCTTCTACTTTAGATAAGTCACTTAACCTTACTTCAACAAGCAATAAGGAAGCGGCTAAATCTGTAGGAGAATTAGTTGCTAAAAGAGCACTAGAAAAAGATATAGAGGAAGTTTTATTTGA
>CAZFIO010000178.1:0-3157 GCA_964519585.1 uncultured Tissierellaceae bacterium | reverse complement strand
CTATAATCCTATCTGCCTGCTTGATGGATGAAATCCTTTGACCTATAATAATAGTTGTTTTATCACTTAATTCTTTCCTAAAAATCTTTTGAATCTTAGCGTCTGTAGTCATATCAACTGCTGAAGTAGAATCATCCAATATAATAATTTTAGGGTTTTTAATTAGACCTCTGGCAATAGAAAGTCTTTGCTTTTGACCTCCTGAAAAGTTGTCTCCACCCTGCTCCACCCAATGGTCTAGACCATCTTCATACTTAGAAACAAACTCCCAAGCCTGGGCTTGCTTTAGGGCTGTAATTATTTCTTCATCACTGGCATTTTCATTACCCCATTTTATATTTTCCCTAATGGTACCTGAAAATAGGGTGTTTTTTTGTAAAACAAAGGCAATCTCATCCCTAAGGGCTTTAATTTCATAGTCCTTAACATCAAGTCCACCTACCAATACCCTACCATACTCTAGGTCATAGAGTCTGGGGATTAGTTGGACTAAGGTAGATTTGGATGAACCAGTTGATCCAATTATTCCTACAGTTTCACCTGGTTTTATTTCTAAATTTATGTCCTTTAGTACATTGTTTTTGCTAGCTGGATAACAGAAGTTTACATTTTCAAACTTAATTGACCCATCCTTAATATTACTAAAGGGTTTATCAGTCTCTTTGATTTCTGACTCAGTGCCCCATACTTCTAGGATCCTATCCTTGGATGCAATTCCCCTTACAAGTTGCATAAAAAACATAGACATCATCATCAAGGCCATTAGTACTTGAGTTATATAAGTTATAAATGAAATTAATTCACCACTTAGCATCTGACCTGCTACTATTTGTTGACCACCAAACCAAAGAACAGCTATGATGGTTCCATAAATAACAATATTTAAAACTGGCATGGCAAATATGATTATAGATATTGCCTCCAGGGCCATATCTCTTAAGTCTAGATTTCTTTCTCTAAATCTTTCCTCCTCATATTTTTGCCTATTGAAGGATTTTACAACCCCTATACCTGCCAGATTTTCCTTGATGATGGCATTGACTCTGTCTACCTTTCCTTGTATTTTCATAAAGAGAGGCCTAGCCTTGGATATTAGTATATAAGCACCTATTAAGATAGCTGGTATTGATACCCCAAAGACTAGGGCCAGAGATGCGTTAATTCTTATGGCCATAAGTAAGGCAAAGGTCATCATAAAAGGAGCTCGAACTCCTAGCCTAAGACTCATCATGGTAACTTGACCTATAGTGTTGCAATCATTGGTTAATCTAGTTATTAGAGAAGAAACACTAAAGTCATCTAGATTTGCAAATGAAAATCCTTCTACCTTTTCAAAGGTTTTTAGCCTTATTTCTGAAGCAAAGCCATAGCCTGCCCTAGCACCAAAATGGGCACTAGTAACTCCAAAGGTCATGCCTATAAAGGCTGCTAGAATCATCAAGAGTCCAACCTTGATAATATAGGTCATATCCTGATTAGCTATACCTACGTCTACTATCTTGGACATAAGAAAGGGTACAGCAACATCAGTTATTACTTCTAAAATCATAAGTATAGGACTCATAATTGCATAGAACCTATACTTTTCCATATGTGATAAAAACTCTTTCAATTTAATCTTCCTCCAAAAAAATAAAGCCTTGGTCCTTTATTTAAAATTATCTATCTATACTATTATACACAAATAAAGCTCATTTTTCTACTTAATAGAAAATTCGGAAAAATAATTTGGCCATCCTATATAAGATGGCCAGTTTTCTATCTTCTTGACTAAGCTAAATAAAGAAATCTAGATGTTTTTACCTATATCCCATGATCCTTATTTTCCTTTAATACCTTTTTTCTCTCTTTGTTTAGATACATCTTATTATCTGCATCACTAATGGATCTGTTTATATCTACCATAGATTCCATACTTGTAATCCCATATGAAAAACCAATATTAAATTTAAAATGATTTTGCTTGTGAAGATCAGACTTAATCCTATTTACTAGTTCTTTTGCAACCTGCGGATTTGTGGTATCTCTTAATATTATTAAAAACTCGTCCCCACCATACCTAATTACCAGGTCATCGCTTCTTATGATTTTCTTTATCCTATAAACAAAATACTTTAATACCTCATCACCAACTAGATGCCCATGACTATCATTTATATTTTTAAAACAATCCATATCTATAAGTATAAGGGTACCCTTGCTATAGGGGTATTCCTTGGCAAATATATCTAGGAATAATCTAGAGTAGGCACCAGTTAAGGTGTCCAGGTCTGCATATTTTTTATAAATATCCCTATCCATGGAAACAACTTTTATACTTTCACTTGTTTGTTTGCCTATTAAGACGAAAATAATTAGTAAAATAATCCCATAACCTATAAAAATATATGTAAAGCTTTTATTCTTTAAAGTATTTGTATTTTGGAAGGTAACATGGCTAGGCTGTGATACAACAAGTCCTATATCATCAATATATTCTTTTAAGAAATAAACATCCCCTTCGGCTTCATTTACCTCTTCAAACCTTGGCCTATTTTTTCCGTTACTTACTTCTAAATCGTAATATATATCAAATTTTATAGTATCAGTATTTAAATTTCTTAGAACATTTTCCAAATTAAAGCTAACCAAATCGTAACCCACAATTCTACTACCTGCAAATATGGGGGAGATTAGATCAAGATATGAGATCCCCTTCCTATTTTCAATTCGGTAGCTGAAATTTCTAGACTTTTTAATCCTATCAAAATCAATGCTATATTTAAGATCTAAATCATTATATACACCAGAGATAACCCTGCCTTCGATTAATCTTATACCATAGGATACGTCTTCTATTACACGAATCCCATCTAAATACCTTCCACTGGTAAAAGACTTTAGGTCATCAAAGCTTGTACGCCCATCCATATAGTCAGCTGCCTTGTCCCTAATATCTGATCTACTAGATAGGGCTTTCGTAGCCTGTATATTCTTATTAATATTTTCTTGGAAGGTGTCCATCCGGGTCTCGGCTAATAATTTAAAATATTCAATAGAATTCTTTTCTATTTCTTTTACCAAGGGTCTATATATACCATTTATAGTTAATAAAAGGGAAAATAAAAATACAAGAACCAATATAATACCCGTTCTTTTTAGGTACTTTAACATATGA
>CAZFIO010000177.1:0-3158 GCA_964519585.1 uncultured Tissierellaceae bacterium | reverse complement strand
ATGGAGAGTTATAGGAATACAGAAAAGATGATAGCCTTGTCAGATGATGAAGAGGAGAAAAAGGATTTAATTGAAAAAAACAAAAGAAGAGAAGAAGCCCTGAAGAATATGAGAGAAGAAATTAGGGATGAGGCAATAGCAAGAGAAAATGATTATAAATAAAGGACCCTTTTGAAGTGCACCCCAAAAGTTAGACAAGAAGATTTAACTTTTGGAGGTGCATTTTTTATGACTAGGTGGTCAAAAAAAGTTAACTTCTATAATATAGGCCAAGACCCCAGTAATAAGGGCTGGTATAGTATTAAAAACAGTTGCCCAGAATGAGGACCTTTTATCAATTGCCAGTAGGGGAAAGAGAGCGTCTCCATCCTGAGAAATAGCATTGGCCAGTAGGGCAGCAAAGGGTAGCAAGCCCTTAGTGTAAAGTGAAACAAAAATAATCTGAGGGCCACAACCAGGGATTATCCCTATAAGAACCCCCATAATAACAGCAGAAAGTCCGGTCTTTGATAAAAATCCCGTCATCAGTGCCTCTCCACTGGCATATACTCCAGAGCCCAAGGCTAGAATAAATAATTCGTAGGCAAAATATGCAAAAAACACCCATGTGCCTACAAAGGCTGTTTCCTCTGCACTATGGATTATGGTTTCCTTGAGGCTGTGAGCCTTCAATTCAGATTCCTCATGGGTATCGTCTTGGATAAACTTCTTACTCATAAACATCATAATAAGAGAGGCAAAAGTTCCCAAGGTCCCAATGATACTTCCTAGGTTTGGAATTGCCATATGGTTTAAACCCACTTGAAAGAGTTCCAAAATACCAAATATCAAACCTACAGATATAATCAGCCAGTAGATAGGATAGAGTCTGTGGGTAAACTTATATCCTAAATTATCATGGTCTTGATGGCCCTTTATACTATGGTGGAGGATTAAATCTATAGGGTCCCCTTCCATATGGCCTATATGGCCTAAGGAATTATGGTCTAGGCCGGACTCGAAAGACTGCAAATCGTGGTCACGCAAGCTGTCTTTTATATGCTCTTGTCTTAACTTATTTCTTTTAAAATTTATCCCTTCTAAGAGCTTTTCACCAATTGGGAACATATCCACCAAATAGCCGGTAATAATAGCAACTATAAAGGAAAACAAACTTACCCACAAGTACTTAATGGGCATAACAGACATAAGTACAAAAGCAGAATCCCCTATGGTAGCAATCAAAGTCGCCACAACTGTACCAAAACTTACAACCCCTTGGGGAAAGAGAGGCATAACAAAGATAGCACCACCACAACCTGGAGTTAGGCCCAGTAAGGACCCTATAATAGGTTGAGTTTTCTTAGAAGAACCTATTTTTTCTAGAAGTTTTCCAGAAAGCATAAAGTTAATATAGCCAAACAGCATTAAAACTGCTCCAACAAATACGGTAACCTGGATAAAGGCATTTTCAGCAGAAAAGATAAATAACCGTAAAATTTCTTTATACAAAGAATCCCTCCTTTATTTATACAAATATATACTCATAAATATATATAAACAAAAATCAATTATTTGATTTAATTTAGAATAGACCTATAATTATAGGGTATAGGGGTATATATAACTTTAATAGAAAAATTCTACAATATAATATAATATATTTAGGAATGGATTTTTTGTTAATCAAATTTTAAGGAGGGAATATATGCTAAGCGGAGATGTATCTTTTCCACTAGCTTTAGGGGCTGGGTTTTTATCCTTTTTTTCACCATGTATATTGCCTATGATACCAGCATATATAATGTACTTAACGGGTTCAACCATGGAAAGTGAGATTCAAGAAAAAAGGCTTTTTGCACTTATTAGGACCTTAGGTTTTGTCCTAGGCTTTACCATAATATTTATGATTATGGGCACATCAGCAAGTTTTTTAGGTAGAATATTTGCTAGAAATAAGGATATATTTTCAAAGATTAGTGGAATATTAATAATTATATTTGGTCTAAATATGATGGGAATATTAAAGATAAACTTACTCAATGTAGAAAAGAAGGCATCAATTCCTAAGGAAACCAAATCCTGGTTTTCCTCTGTTCTAATGGGGATGGCCTTTGCTGCAGGATGGACACCTTGCTTTGGACCAGTTCTTGCTTCTATCCTGGTTTATGCAGGAGGGGCAGCAACAGTAGGCAAGGGAGTATTGTTACTCTTGTTATATTCTATAGGCATGGGTATTCCCTTTATATTGACAGCACTTTTTATAAATGTATTTATTAAATTGCTAAATAAGGCAGGGAGATTTGTTCTATATATACCTAAAATAGGTGGTGCACTAATGGTTATTTTTGGGGTTCTTGTCTTCTTCAATAAGGTTATAAATATAAGTCGGTGGATGCAATAGGAGGGTGAAATAATGAAAAAGATTATTATATATATACTAATTTTTCTAGTGCTTACTGGGGGCTTCTTTTACTTTACTTTAGATAGAGAAAATAAAGATATTGATCCAAATATGGGTCAAGGCGAAGAAAATCCTGAAGTCAATGAAGGAGAAACGGTTGACCCAGGGCAAGATCTAGGGCCTAGAAAACAGGAGTCAAGAGAAATCGGGGAAAAACTACCTGATTTTACCCTAGAAAATAGGGCTGGGGAGATAAAAAGTTTAAGGGACTATGAAGGGGTTATTACCTTTTTAAACTTCTGGGAGTCTTGGTGTCCCCCTTGTAAGAAGGAGATGCCAGATTTCCAGAGGATATCCGAAGAATATGATGATGTTCTGATTTTAACTGTAAATATGGAAAGTGAAAAAGATAGGCAACTGGTAGAAGATTTCCTGGATGAAGGTGGGTATACATTTGAGGTTTTACTAGACCAAAAACAAGAGGTTGCTAGGGACTACTATATTAGTAGTATACCGAGTACATTTTTCATAGATAAAAATGGTGTCTATAGGGGAAATTGGCCTGGCATGCTGACCTATGAGCAAATGGTAGAAGCCATAGAAAGCTTAAGAGAATTCTAAAGATACAGTTATCATTGAAAAATAGTTGAACGGTAGTTAAACGGTTGTTGAACAATTGTTTTTACTGCTGAACTTTAGGCTTGAAGATATTTGTAGTTTTGATTTATGCTTCAGACTTTCCACATGCTAGTATCCTATGAACCCTCTCTTATAT
>CAZFIO010000176.1:0-3296 GCA_964519585.1 uncultured Tissierellaceae bacterium | reverse complement strand
ATAGAAAAAGCCAAATCTTTGGCTGAGTTGTATGATAGTGAGCTTACTTTGATTTATGTGATTAATGATACCATGATTAATAATCCCTATGTAATCAGAAATGACTATCGAACAGAGCTAGGTACTATATTAAGTCAGCAAGGTGAAAAGATTTTGAAGGAAGCTTCTGAATTATTGGGTCCCCAAATTAAAAAGATTAAAACAGTTATGAAGTATGGTGACCCTGGTAATACCATAATAGATTATGCAGAGAAAAATGATTTTAATTTACTTGTTATGGGTAGTAGGGGGCTAAATGCCATATCTAGAATTATGCTGGGTAGTGTTTCTCTTAAGGTACTAAACCATATCAATATATCAGTGCTTATAGTGAAATGCTAGGGCAAAAGAAGGGGTCAGGCTTGAATCTAAATAATTCTATCCTGACCATTTTTTCTTTAGATTTTAAAGTCTATATTATACTTGTTTTCATTGAATTCTACTTGTCTAAGTGCGGGTCTTGTTTTAGAAATAATCTTTCCCTTTCTTATAACATAGAGGGACTCACTCATAAGTCGTAGGGCCTCATACTCATCCCTGGCATCCAGGATGATTAAATCAGCTGGCTTGCCTTCTTCTATCCCGTAGTCTTCTAGATTCAAGGTTTTGGCACCATTGATCGTGATCATGTCGAATAGCTGGTTGATTTGTTTTAATCCACTTAAATGAGCAGTGTGGGCCAGTAGGTTGGCAACCTGTAGCATGGATCCCTTGCCCAAGGGTCCAAATGGATCCATAATATTGTCATTTCCTATACTTACATTGACACCCTTTGCAAGTAGTTCATCAACCCTTGTATGACCTCTGGCTCTAGGATAGCCATCTAATCTATTTTGTAGTAGGGCATTTGAAGACGGGTTTGTTATGATGTTTAGCTTGGCGCGTGAGATATTCCCTATGACCTTGCTTGCATAGTCGTTGTTGTAATTGTGCATGGCTGTACAATGGCTGGCTGATACTAGCCCCTCCATTGAATTTTCAATAGTATATTTTGCTATACTTTCTATAAATCTGGAATTGGCATCTGTGGTTTCATCGCTATGAATATCTATAAGTTTCCCATATTTGTTTGCAAGATTAAATACATAGTCGATTGATTTTATCCCATCTTCATAGGTTAGCTCAACCTGAGGTAGACCTCCAATAAGATCTGCCCCCATTTCTATGGATTTGACCAAAAGTTTATCCATGCCTTGGTAGGAGAAAATTCCATCCTGAGGGAAGGCTACTATTTGGATGTCTACCGAATCTTTCATTTCATCCTTAACTTCCAGTAGGGCTTCTAGGGTTAGTAGGTTTCTTTCGGTGGAATCTATATGAGTCCTGATTTTCAGCACCCCGTTGGCTAAAAGCCACTTAATGGTTGTTCTTGCACCCTGTTTAATATCCTCTTTTGTAAGGCTTAACTTTCTTTCACTCCATATATCTATAGCTTCAAGAAGAGTACCGGTAAGGTTATGTCTAGGCTTACCTGCGTTTAAGGCAGAATCTAGGTGGATATGGGATTCTACAAAGGGTGGAGAAACAAGATTGCCATTTGAATCTATTTCTTTTTTACCCTTTGCCAGTAAATTCTTTTCAATCTTTTCAAATACCCCATTTTTAATTCCTATGTCAATTAATTCTTCTTGCTGGCGCAATTTTGCATTTCTAATTATTAAATCCATAATCTACCCCCTCTTAAAACACTTGTAGATTTTATATACCCAAGATTGAAATTTTTATATGTAAAAAGACTTTCTTTTACTTAAGAAAGCCTTTCCTCCTACTACATCCACGCCCACAGCCATTGCCAACTCCGTCACATAGTCTATATTCTCCACCTTCAATTAATAAAGGTTTTCCATTTACTATAGAATCTGAAATCTTTCTCCTAGCATCTGCATAAATCCCCTGTACTGTAGTTCTAGCTACATTCATTTGATTTGCGCATTCTTCCTGGGTGAAACCTTCGTTGTCAATAAGCCTGATGGTTTCAAATTCATCTACAGTCATTACAACCGTATCTTCGGATTCCCAAGGTCTGCCAAAGGGTCCAAATCTATTGTTTTCAGGTAGTTCACATACTTGTCTCCATTTTCTTGGTCTTGCCATTTTGACACCTCTTTAAATTATGATATGGAGAAATAGACTAGGGCTCTAGCTATAGGTCCTCTAATTCAGCTTCTATTTCTTCCAGTCTTGCTGTTAAAAAATTCTTTCTGTCCTCTAGTAACTCTTTGTAATCTGATGATTTATCAATATCATCAAAGTAACACCAACTATAGCCTCTTCCCATAGGTCCATAAGGCCCATATCCAGCTCTAGCTCTTCTTAGAGGCCTTCTAGCTCTACCAAACCCTAAACCATATCCATAATCCATATTTCTTTTTCTCAAGATTAACACCTCCATTATTATGCTTGTCTATATCTTAATTATATATAATTATTGACATATGTCAATAATGGAGAAAAATTTATTATTAACTTGATTTTTATTATTATAACAGGATTTATTTTATATTTCAAGACCAGAGGCTTGGGGTCAGGCTTAAATCTTTAATAACCTATAGGTTTGAAGATGTTTTTATTGGTCTGTAGTTAAATTAAAATATCTGGGTATTAATATAAGTATTATAGGGAGGTGGTTTTATGGCAAAATTTATTTTAATTTTATTTATTTTATTCATTATTGGATTTTCATATGGATTTTTCGTTAAAAGTTTTTCTAAGTGGAAGATTTTTGCCTTCCTCCCAAGTATAGTAGGGACTATATTTCTTATTTATATTAAAAGTTTTTCACCTAGTAAGTATATACCCGGACAAGAGTCGGTTCAAGCAATAGAAACTTTATTTAATGAGTTTTTTATAGTAAGTCTTGTAATAGGAAATCTTCTAGGATACAGGATCAGGCCGGATTTATGAAAAGGTCTAGGCCCCTAAGGGCATAGACCTTTTTCAATTTAAATCCTAATATCGCAAAACTGCTGCAATTTTTTCATTGTTGGGAACTTCATCAGATGATAGAGCAAAAACTTTCCCACCCTTTGATAGGGTTAGGAGCGATACATATTCTATCATATCTTCCGTTCCACTTCTTTCTTCATCATAAAGTTTCAATACATTGTCATCGTGGTTATAATTCCCCCATTTTGATTCTTCAGTGTCAATAAAAAGAGATTCAATTTGCCCATTGTAAGCTGCTGGAAGTATCTTCTTAAGAGAATTCAGATATAAATTGTTTCCCTGGCCAGAATATTGCTTATATTTATCTTCTG
>CAZFIO010000175.1:0-3315 GCA_964519585.1 uncultured Tissierellaceae bacterium | reverse complement strand
GTAAAGAGGCTTTTGATTATTTAAGGAAGGGGTGCGGACATAATCTTGGACCTATTAATATATTTATCTTAATCCTCATAAACAATAACTATTTCCTTTGTTGAATTAATCCAATCCACCTTACATCTTAGATTTTCACCAACAAATCTGATTGGTAGGAAAGTCCTTGAATTCTGTATAACAGGTGCTACATCCATAGCTTCTTTTTTTCCGTTGACCATAATATCTTTCTTATTTATCCACATTTCTATCTTATTATCCCTGGCAGCCATGGTTATTTTTTGGCTATCTCCATCCCACTTAATGTCACCACCCATGACTTCTACTATAGATCTTATTGGTACCATACTTCGTCCATTTATTAGAATTGGACTAGTTTCTCTACCCTCATCCACTTCCATTTCTATTCCATCTACACTCATATAAGGGCTATCCAACCTTAGAAGGATAAAGTGTTTAAAGACCCCTGGCCTATATACTTCTGAACCTGTGGTAACTACAAAGCTTGATATGGTATTTCCCAACTTTTCATCTATACCATCAAAAGGTCTTGCTTCAGCCAGCACTGGTTTTACCGTATAGTAGTAGGTTGTACTTGGCTCAACATTTACATCTGCATAGGATGTTGAGGTTATATAAAAGTCAGTTACTGATATGCCTAGTTGATTTTGACTGGTTGATCTAAATAACCTATAGCCTAGAGCATTTGAATATGCCTCCCACATGACTCTTGCCCCTGATTCAAAAGCTTCTGCTCCATTAGTAGCATTTTCCATTGGTTTAGCATTAGGTTTAGAAGTGACTTCTACCTTTTTCCATTCGTAAATGTATTTAGAACCAATAGCATCATCAATATTTCCAGATGATACACTTATCATAAGACCCATTTTATCTCCTTCATATGATTTCCCTCTAAATGTAAGCTTAAAATGCCCATCATACGAAGTTTGTGCCTGAGGAGCAAAACCATATCCAGGACCTGCTAGGTGGGTTTTTGTTGTACTTCCATCTGAGAAAACCATTTCGGAAGATACCCCAATAGCAGTTCCATAACCTAAATCCACATTAGCCATGTCTAGTGACATGTTTGGAGCAAAGCTAGCATAGGTGTTTCCCTGCTTGTTGCTTATTAGATTTTGCTCAATGGGAACATATATTTCTTCATCAGCCTTGATAACTTCTGGTGGATTTTCCCAAGTATATATAGCATGTATATCTACAGGGTTGTCATAATCCGGAGTAGCATATTTTCCTAATCCGTAGGGGACTGAATAATGATATTCAGCAGTATTTCCCTCAAATCTAATACTAATGTCACTGACAACCCCCTCCCTTCTGGGATAGTCCTGCCTATCTACTAAGACCCAAGCATAGTCCCCGTCATCCGCGAAGGATTTGCTACCAACAAGTAAATTGGGGCTTAAAATAATAGATAGAATAATAAGTAGGATTAATAGTTTTTTCATAAAATCTCCTCCTTTTGATATTTTACATTTTCTTTAAAAATGACCCTAATTTCACACCTTTCTATTTATTTGAATGTTTAGTAAGTGTACACCTTTATTATACTCCGTCAAGCCTTTCCAGTCCTTGTTATAAGAGTTCTTTCAATGACAATTCTTGGCAAGGTATGTGACAAGGGGTCTTGTAGGGGAAAACCTCCAATGCTATAATAAATTAAGAGGTGAATAAAATGGATTTTAGTAAGAAACTAAATTTTCTTATAGAAATTACCAAGACAACTAATAATAACCTTTCCCGTTATATTTCACTTGATCCTTCCTATATTAGTAGATTGCGTAATGGCAAAAGGAAGCTGCCTAAAAATGCAGATTATGTTACAAGCATGGCCCTGTATTTTTCTAAGTACTCTAGTGACAAGGAGATATGGCACTTGTTTAAAAGTGAGTTTACTAACTTTGAAGAGGGGCTCTACCTTTGGCTAATAGACCCTAATCAAGAATCCCCAACAATGAACAAATATTTAAATAATCAATTATATAAGAGTTTCCAAAACGACAAAGATAAATTAAAAAATAAGGACTATATAAATAAAATAAGTTTTTTCTATGGCAATAAGGGTAAGAGGGAGGCTGCTTTGATTTTTTTGAAAGATATTATTGCATCATCAGGCTCTCAAACCATCTACCTCTTTAGCGATGAAGATATGGATTGGCTAGCAAATGATCTTATTTTTTTCGAGGAATGGAAGTCACTAATGTGGCAGATTGTCAAGGGTGGAAATAAAATAAAAATCATACATACTATTAATAGATATTTTGATGAGATGCTAACGGCTATTTCGGGTTGGATGCCCTTATATGTAACTGGCTCTATAGACCCTTATTACTACCCTAAAAAAAGAGATGGAATATTTAAAAGGACCCTATTTATTTCCCAAAGGCTTGCTCTTGTATCAACATCTGTAGGGGATATGGGTGAAGATAAGCCCTCTACCCTGGTATCTGATAAAAAGGCCATTGAGGGCTATAGAAGGGAATATATGAATTATCTAAAACTTTGCAATCCACTTATTCAAATCTTCACCGAGAAAAATCAACTGTCATTTCACAAAGACTTATACAATTTTGACAAGGCTACGAATCCTGCTGTATTAAAGACTAAAAGTCTATCCATACTTACTATGCCTGAGGCTCTATTAAGAAAAATAATATCTAGGGAGTTCAACTATAATTATAAGGAGATTGCTGAACACTATAAATCAAGGATTATAAGCTTCCATGAAAATCTCCAAAAATCTAGTTTTATGGAAATAATTACCCTAGCTAATAAGGAGAAATTGCTAGAAGGAAAGATAGAGATAGACCTGCCTTTTAAATCCTCTAGTAATTATACCTTAAGGGAATACATACTTCACCTAGAAAATATAATTAACTTGTTAAAAAATGAAAGGAATTACCATGTTTATATAGATGAAGCAGAGCTAGGTGGTGATTATAATTTTTATATTAAAGAGGAGAAGGGCATAATGCTATCAAGTTTGAACAATCCACAAGTTATAATTAACTTTTGGGAAAGCAATATTACCACATCCTTTTGGGATTACCTTGACTATAGTATAAATATAAATAAAGTTATTGAAAAAGATAAAGAAAAGAGTATTTTAAGATTAAATAATTACCTGTCTTCCTTTGACAACTAGTAAAATTATACGAGTTATCACTCTGAGCAAAGGGAGGAATCCAGTGCCATAGCAAAGATTCCTTGTCGTAAATTCCTCAGATACCATGAAATAACAAATCTAATGACGACAGCTTCTTTATAATATATATATTAAATATGCTTAGATAAGCC
>CAZFIO010000174.1:0-3350 GCA_964519585.1 uncultured Tissierellaceae bacterium | reverse complement strand
AGAAGACCCGGCCTTCAGGACATTGTTTCCGGAAATAAGCTCAAGCTTATCCAGCATAAGCTTTTTTTCCAGCTTATCATCTATGGAAGAGCAAGTTTCCCATGCATCCATAAGTTTTAGCCCAGGCGCTAGGGTTTGAATTCTTATATGGTCCTCTTCATTGATCAAAATTGTGGTCCTGTTGTTATCCTTTAATAAAAAACTACTCCTATCCATAGCCTCTATCATATTGGGGCTTATAAGATGGTTTTCTACATATACCAATTGTTGCCTAGTATTTAAGTCCCTAGTTCGAATAAACCTATAATTTTCCCCTAGGCTATCCTTCATTGTATTTAAAATATCATCAGTTAACTTGTCTGATTCATCAGTTGTCATAAAAGCAGGAAACTTATAGTCGGATAGGTTTCTTGCCACCCTAATTCTCGAGCTTATTATCACATCTTCGTCATATTCAGACTTATTTAGCCAATCGGTCATTGCAATCACTCCCCATAACCATCAAGTTTTATCTTTAAATCTTTTAACCTATCCCTAATTATTGCTGCCTTTTCAAACTCTTCCTCTTTAACAGCGTTTTCTAACTGGATTCGAAGATCATCTTCTTCCCTTTTAAGAAAGATCCTACCATGGGCTGAAGAAGGAATCTTCCCCCTATGAGTATTGTGACCATGGAGGCCCTTTATTAGTGGATCCAGCTTATTCTTAAAAACCACATAGCACTGACTGCAACCAAACTTCCCTTCTTTTCTAAAGTCTTCATAGGTCAGGCCACAACATTCACATCTTATATCATTATCAAAAACCTGGCTGTCCTGAATGTTTTCTATCAATCCAGCAAATAATTTATTCATAGAAAAAGGATTATCAAAATCAAAGTCATGATTTTCTGCTGCACATTCATCACATAAGTGTTTTTCTTCTTTTTTCCCATTAATAATTTTTGTAAAATGCAGACTAGCTTCATTTTTACCACAAGAATCACAAAGCACTAAGACACCCCCTATTTTAATAAAACCAGAATAATATTTTTCAAAATCTCTGCCCTAAGTTGGTTTTTATCAAGGCCAGCAGAAGATAGGGACCTATCACCTAAGGCCACTTTGATTATTTCTTCTTCTCTCTTACTTATTATACCCTCTTCCTGAAAGCCTTCTACTATATGGTAGGCCTTGGATTTGGTTATAGAATCACCTATAGTATCCATCAGAAGATTATCTATATTATTATACTCTTCTATATCAACCTTTATAATTTTTATATACCCACCACCACCCCTTCTACTCTCTATATAGTATCCCTTATAGGGAGTAAAACGAGTAGAAAGTACATAATTAATTTGAGAAGGAGCACAATCAAACTGCTGAGCCATCTCATTTCTCTGTATTTCAATAATCCCATTATGAGACTTGTTTATTAAATCTATAAGAAAATCCTCTATAATATTGCTAATACCCATATCTTCACCTCTTTGACTTTGACTTTCTTTGCCCTTTGATATAAATATACTATATTTTTCTAACCTTTTCAAGATATTTATCATTAAAACTTAAAAAATGGCCTCCTAGTTGATCCACTAGGAGGCCAATAATTTAATCCTATTCTTTTTTAGATTCCTCTATGATTTTTTCAGCTATCATAGCTGGAACTTCCTCATATCTTACAAACTCCATAGTAAAGCTTCCTCTTGCTTGAGTCATGGACCTTAGGTCTATAGCATACTCAAACATTTCTGCATGTGGGGCTTCCCCTATTACTAGTTGGGATCCATCTTCTAGCTGTTCCATACCTAGAATCCTTCCCCTTCTCTTATTCATGTCTCCCATTACATCACCCATATAATCTTCAGGGATTGTAATTTCTACCTTTACTACTGGCTCTAGTAGGACTGGCTTTGCCTCCTCCATACCTTTTTTAAAGGCTAGGGAAGCTGCAATTTTGAAGGCCATTTCATTGGAGTCTACTGGATGGTAGGATCCATCAAATAAAACTGCCTTCATGTTTACTACTGGATATCCTGCCAATACTCCTGCTTCTATAGATTCTCTTAAGCCTTTTTCTACAGCTGGGAAGAAGTTTCTTGGTACTGCTCCACCGAATACCTCTTCTTCAAATACAAAGTCCTCTTCAGTTGGCTCAAACCTTATATGAACATCACCATATTGGCCTGCTCCACCTGATTGTTTTTTGTGTCTTCCTTGTACTGATGATGTACCCTTGATAGTTTCCCTATAAGCAATCCTTGGATTGGATAGGATTATGTCTACGCCAAAGTTGTTTTTCAATTTATCAGTGATAACTGCCAGCTGCATATTTCCTTGGCCACCTATAAGCAGTTGTTTAGTCTCAGCATTTCTTTCCAGTGAGAAGGTTGGATCTTCTTCAGTCAGCCTATGAAGCGATGTACCTATCTTCTCCTCATCACCCTTAGCCTTAGGCTCAACAGCCTTAAATAGGGTTGGCTGTGGATATGAAATCCTATCATATAAGACTACATTGTTCTTATCACAAATTGTGTCTCCAGTTTGTGTATATTGTAATTTTGATGTTGCTCCAATGTCTCCTGCAACTATTTCATTTGCATCAATTTGGTTTTTACCCCTTAGTACAAAGAGCCCACCTAGTTTTTCTGTTTTATCCTTAGTTGGATTATATAGGTCTGCATCCTTGGTTAGCTTTCCAGATAAGACTTTAAATAAGGATAGTTTCCCAACAAAGGGGTCAACTATAGTTTTAAACACTATGGCTGAGAAGGGTTCATTTGGATCTATTTTTCTTTCTATTTCTTCACCATTTTTAGTTAATTTAACACTTTCGACTTCTGCTGGTGATGGGATATACCTGTTTATTACACTTAGTAGATAGTCCATACCTATTCCTTTTTCAGCTGATCCTAAAAATACAGGAACCAATTCACCATTGGACATAGCTTCTTTTATACCAAAGGCAATTTCTTCCTTGGTAAATTCCTCACCGCCAAAATACTTTTCCAATAATTCTTCAGAGGATTCAGCTACGATTTCCATCATGCTTTCTCTTATATCAACTATGGCTTCTTTTTCTTCATCAAATAGGGGTATTTCTTTTCTTACTCCATCCTTATATTCATAAGCTACTTCATCCCTAACATTTACAAAACCTTTGAACTTTTCCCCTGCCCCTATTGGTAGAGCAAAGGGGAATACTTTTTCTCCAAAAGCAGCCTTTAATTCTCCGATTAATTTCATAACTAGGCATTCGAGCATTCTTTAGGCCGAATTCTACATTCTTCCAAACTGTCATATGTGGATAAAGGGCATAGCTTTGAAAGACCATTGCGATTCCACGATTCCCAGGCTCTATATTGGTAA
>CAZFIO010000173.1:0-3403 GCA_964519585.1 uncultured Tissierellaceae bacterium | reverse complement strand
CAAAGTTTACAGAATACCCTATAAACTTATTAATGGATATTGATAAGGAAAGATTGAAGGAAGGTATAATAGTCGATAGTGAAGATGAATTATATGAAGTTCTAGAAAACTTTATTTCATAACTAAGTTGGTTAATCTAACTTAGTTTTTTTTAGTAAGGAGAGAGTCGCCTCTAACCTAGGCAAGAGGGTGATTTTATAATAATTATATGATACAATATTATGTATATAATTGAGGTGGTAATTAATGATAATCTTAGGAATTGATCCAGGTATTGCCATAGTTGGATATGGTCTTATAGAATGCAAGGCTAATAAGTTTAAAGTTTTAGACTATGGAGTTATTACTACTAAATCTAATGAACTATTTCCCGATAGAATTAAAATAATTTATGATTGTCTATTAGACATAATTGACATGTATAAGCCGGAAGATTTAGCAGTTGAGGAGCTTTTTTTCAATAAAAATGTGAAAACAGCGATAAAGGTGGGACAAGCTAGGGGTGTAGAAATCTTAGCAGGAGTTAATAGGGGTTTGAAGGTTTATGAATACACTCCCCTACAAATAAAGCAAGGAATAGCTGGATACGGAAGGGCAGAAAAGCATCAGGTCCAGGAAATGGTTAAAATTCTCTTGAATTTAAAGGATATTCCAAAACCTGATGATGCTGCAGATGCTTTGGCAGTAGCTATATGCCATGCAAGCTCTATAAAATTTAAGGAAAACTTTAGAATGAAATAACAGGTGGAGTGATTAAATGATAGACTTTATTATTGGGGATATAGTTGACATAGAGGAAGACCATGTTCTAATTGAGAATAATGGAATTGGCTACAAGGTATTTACATCAGCCAATACAATTTTTAATCTTGAAGTAGGATTAAAAAGCCAGGTCTTGTATACCCAGTTATTTGTAAGAGAAGATGGAGTATTCTTGTACGGCTTTATTTCTAAGGATGAAATAGAAATGTTTAAGCTGCTTTTACGGGTAACCAAGATAGGTCCTAAGATTGGGATTGGAATTTTGTCTACCTTAAAACCAAACCAAATCAAACTTGCTATTATGAACAAGGATGTTCAAAGCCTAACCAAGGCTCCTGGGATTGGTAAAAAAACTGCTGAAAGAATGATACTTGAATTAAAGGATAGAATTGATAGTAGTAGTCTAATAGATTTAGGAGAAGATTTTGAAATAGAAAATGGTGATTACCATGAGGCTATAGAAGGTCTAATGACTTTGGGCTACTCAAAGTTTGAGGTTGAAAGGGTCATTAGCTCACTAGATATAAATACTATGTCAGTGGAAGATATTATTAGGAAGGCTTTAAAAAAATTATCAAGTAGGTAAAGGGGCTTTAGTATATGTTGGATGAGAATAATAGGATAGTTTCTAGTAATATTTCTAAAGAAGACTTCTTTGACGAGGTTAACCTTAGGCCAAAATGGTTGAAGGATTATATTGGCCAGGAAAAAGCTAAAGAGAAGTTGGATATATTTATTAGGGCAGCCAAGGGAAGAAATGAGGCCTTGGACCATGCACTTATTTATGGGCCTCCAGGCTTGGGTAAAACCACTTTGGCAAATATCATAGCCAATGAAATGGGGGTAAATATTAGGGTAACTTCTGGACCGGCAATAGAGAGACCAGGAGATCTTGCCAGCATACTTACCAACCTAAGTGATGATGATGTTTTATTTATAGATGAAATACATAGGATAAATAGGACTGTAGAGGAGATACTTTATCCTGCTATGGAGGATTTTGCTCTTGATATAATTATAGGCAAGGGTCCCTCTGCCAGGTCTGTAAGATTGGACTTATCAAGATTTACCTTAATTGGTGCCACTACTAGAGCAGGGCTTTTGACTTCCCCATTAAGGGATAGGTTTGGTGTTATGCTTAATCTAGATTTATATGATATCAAGAGCCTTAAGGAGATTATAATTAGGTCAGCTAGGATACTAAATATTCATATAGATGAAGAAGGTGCTCTTGAGATCGCAAACAGGTCAAGGGGAACTCCAAGGATAGCCAATAGGTTACTAAAGAGGGTAAGGGACTATGCTCAGGTTATAGAGGATGGATTTATTGATTATCAGGTAGCTAAAAAGGGTCTTGATGTTTTAGAGGTAGATTCTTTAGGTCTTGATGCCGTTGATAAAAAAATACTGATTACTTTGATAGAAAATTTTAATGGAGGACCAGTTGGTGTTGATACTATATCTGCAGCTACAGGGGAAGAAAGGGTGACTATTGAGGACGTTTATGAGCCTTATTTGTTACAAATAGGTTTTATAAATAGGACTCCACGAGGTAGAATTGTAAGTAAAAAAGCATATGAACATTTTAAAATACCATTTATAGAGGATGTATAATAGTATAAATTTCATCTAGTAATGATTAATTTGTTAATTAGGGGATAATATATGAAGACAAAAGATTTTTTTTATGAATTACCAGAAGAATTAATAGCTCAAACACCCTTAAAAACAAGAACTGACTCTAAGTTGCTTGTTTTGAATAAGGCAAGTGGAGATATTGAACATAGGGAATTTAAGGATATTATTAATTATATGGAATCTGGTGATACCTTGGTTTTGAACGATACTAGGGTTATACCAGCTAGACTCTATGGTAATAGGCAGGGGAAAATAGAATCAATAGAGTTTTTACTATTGAAGAATATAGAAGGGGATATCTGGGAGGTCTTGGTTAAGCCAGGAAAAAAGGCTAGGCCTGGTATGGCAATAGAGTTTGGTAATGGGCTACTGGTTGGTAGAGTCTTAAGTATAGAAGATGATGGAACAAGATATGTAGAGTTTTCCTATAAGGGAATTTTTATTGAGATCCTTGATAGGCTTGGAGAGATGCCACTACCACCCTATATAAGGGAGACCCTTGGGGAGAAGGAAAGGTATCAAACTGTGTATTCTAAAAATCCAGGTTCTGCTGCAGCTCCTACTGCTGGACTTCATTTTACTAAGGAATTGCTGAAGGATATAGAGGCTAAAGGAATCAATATAGCCTACATAACCTTGCATGTGGGTCTAGGTACTTTTCGACCTGTAAAGGTTGAAAATATTGAAGACCATCTTATGCATTCTGAGTATTTTATTGTCTCCAATGAAAGTGCTCATATTATAAACAAGTCCAAAACAAATGGGAAGAAGGTAATATCGGTTGGAACTACTAGTAGCCGAGTCCTTGAGACTATTGCTAATGAAGATGGCATGATAGGTGGGTCTAGTGGTTGGACAGATATTTTTATTTGGCCAGGCTACAAATTTAAGCTTGTAGATTCTTTAATTACTAATTTTCACTTGCCTGAATCTACTCTGATGATGCTGGTTAGTGCTTTTGCATCTAAGGAATTCATCTTTCATGCTTATAATTCTGCTATAG
>CAZFIO010000172.1:1644-3409 GCA_964519585.1 uncultured Tissierellaceae bacterium | reverse complement strand
ATGGCTTTTTTTGAGTTTTCAGAACCATCTACGGGTATTAAAATTCTTTTCACAAGACCCACCCCCTCTTATTATATTATTACCCAGCTATAATAAGAACAAACGGGGGAAGGCTTGAAAATATAGATTACACCCCCTAGACTAGGGTATAATCATATTATGATAAATAATATTTAGGAGGAAGACTTAATGAAATTAGGATTTTTAATCAACCCTATTGCAGGAATGGGGGGAAGGGTAGGCCTCAAGGGCACCGATGGGGCTGAGATTTTACAAATGGCTAGGGAACTAGGCTCCATACCAGAGTCACCAAAGAAATCAAAATTAGCACTAGAAGAACTACTACCTTTAAAAGATAAATTCCAACTATATACAGGACCAGGAGACATGGGGGAGCTTATTGCAAGAGAACTTGGATTTAACCCCACTATTGTGGGGCAAAGACATGAAGAAACATCAGCCAGGGACACAGAGGCCATAGCCAGCCAAATGGCAGACCTAGAGCTGGACCTTATCATTTTTGCAGGAGGGGATGGAACTGCAAGAAATATTTTCAATGCAGTAGCCAGCAGGGTGCCAGTAATTGGCATACCAGCAGGTGTAAAAATTCACTCAGGTGTCTATGCCAACTATCCCAAGGCAGCAGGGGAGATTGCCTATAATTTTATAGAAAGCCAAGAGAGAAAAACCATGGATGCAGAAGTTATGGATATAGATGAGGAATCCTTTAGAAAAGGGGAGGTATTGGCAAAACTTTATGGCTATTTAAGAATCCCACAAGAAGAAGAGCTGGTACAAACCACCAAATCAGGTGGCCTAGGATCTGAAGAGGATGCCCTAGAGGGTATAGCCAACTATATCATTGACCATATGGAAGAAGATATATTTTATATAATAGGTTCAGGAACCTCTATAAGGCCTATAATGGAAAAACTAGACCTAGAAAACACCCTACTAGGTGTAGATATAATCAAAAATAAAAAGTTAGTAGCCTCTGATGTAAGTGAAAGGACAATCCTTGACACCATAAAAGATGACAGGTCAAAAATCATAGTAACTGTAATAGGTGGTCAAGGCTATATTTTTGGTAGGGGGAACCAGCAAATTTCCAGTGAAGTTATAAATAAAGTAGGAAAACAAAACATCATAATTGTAGCACCAAAGAACAAACTCCTATCACTAGAGGGAAGACCTCTACTAGTAGATACAGGAGACCAGGATACCAATCAAATGCTCAACGGATATATGAAGGTCTTGACATCCTACAACATGGAAACCCTAGAAGAAGTAAGGGGCCTATAGAAAACAAACCATTTTAAAATCATTAGTTTACTATATTTGAGAAACTAATGATTTTAGTTTTATATTAGGCCCCTAAAGAATATAATTAACTAATGCTTTCTTTAGGGGTGGAAAAATGGGAAAAACAAAAAGTAAAAAAATAATATACATATTTATTATTCTAGTGCTAGCCTTAGCCTTGATAAAAGTTGCAGGTATAAAGAAAAAGGATGGCAGACTTAAAGAACTTATTAAGCCCAAGGTCATCAAACCCCTACAGTCAGTTACCATAGCCATAGATCCAGGCCATGGGGGTATAGATAGTGGGACAAAGCATGGTGACATACTGGAAAAGGACATAAATCTAGCCATAGGCTTGAAACTTAAAGAACTACTGGATGAAAAAGGTGCCCAAACAATTATAACTAGGGAAGTAGACGAATCCCTAGAGAAACACATCTCTGATGGCAGCAGGCATAGCAGG
>CAZFIO010000172.1:0-1634 GCA_964519585.1 uncultured Tissierellaceae bacterium | reverse complement strand
GACCTTAAGGCTAGGGTGAAAATCATAGAAGAAAGCAAGGCGGATATCTTTATCAGCATCCATGTAAACCATATAAAAAACTCCAAGCCCCTAGGGTCCATAGTCTTTATCAACCCAGATATAGAAAATAGCCAACTTTTAGGAGATCTTACCCAGGAAAAGTTAAACAATATAAGCAGTTATAAAAAGGCAGGCTTAGAAATCAAACGTATACCTATCTTAGGGGACTACTATATATTGAACCATCTCCAGATACCAGGAGTCCTTATAGAAACTGGATTTATTTCAAACGAAATGGATAGGAAACTTCTACTTGATGACCGCCACCAGGAGGAAGTAGTGGATTTAATCACTGAAGGAATATTGGAATTTATAAAGGCTACCAAGTATAAGAAAAACTTCAAAATAGAATTATAGGCAGGGCCAAGATTTCTTTTACCTTTTTTTCTAGATTGTGTTATAATGAATTGATTCAAATTGTCAGATTATGAAGAAGTTTGGATTAATATGGAAAAAGGGAAGGAGGACCAAAATGATAAAAATAATGGCTGATTCAACCTGTGATCTATCAGCTGAGTTTATTGAAAGATACAATATAGGGATTGCCCCCCTAAATATAATGATAAATGGGACAAGCTACAGAGACAAAGTGGACATACAACCATCAGAATTTTATGAGATGTTACCCAGCCTAGAAGAATTGCCCACAACTTCCATGCCCAATCCTGATGAATATTTAAAAATCATATATGATGGGATAAAAAAAGGCTATGATAAATTTCTATGTATTTGCATGTCTAGTGGCACCAGTGGTGCTTATCAATCTGCTGTATTAGCCAAAGACTACTTTTATGAAGAAAACTCAAATTCAAATATAAAAATCCATATAGTAGACTCTCTGTCCATGAGCCATGGCAGTGGATGGCTGATAATCAAATCAGCAAGACTCTTGGAAGCAGGATATACTTTTGAACAGTTGATAGACTTCAACGAAAACTACAGGACAAATGTAAAACACTTCCTGTGTGTAGATGATCTAAACAATCTGATAAAAAGTGGAAGACTTACAAATGCCAGTGCCTTCATAGGCAAACTTCTTAGGATAAAGCCAATCATGTCCATGAAAAAAGGAAAAGGTGCCATAGTTGCCAAGGAAAGAGGAACAAACAGAGCCATAAACTTCTATGTAGAAGAATTTGCAAGCAGGGTCAACAAGGACCTTACTGATTTTATAATCATAGGCTACACATCAAACATAGGAATAGCTGAAAGACTTGAGGAAAAAATCAAAGGCTCTACAGATTTCACAGGTGACATATATATTATGCAGATGGGAGTATCAGTAGGAACTCATGTAGGCCTTGGTGGTTTATCCATGTTCTTTATGGAAAAGGACAAGCAAAGAGATGGTCTACTGAAAAATGAATTAAAACACCTAGCCCATATAAAAGAAGAAATTGTTGAAAAAATAAAAGGCGAATAATAAGATAAAAATGCTCTATCTATGATAAACAGATAAAACAAGCCTGTTTGTTATAAATGGGGCATTTTTTATTATTTACAAAAAAAATTGGGTAAGATATAGGTTAAGGTTAATATTACCTGACATTTACCAAGCAAAGCTAGAAATACTA
>CAZFIO010000171.1:2709-3482 GCA_964519585.1 uncultured Tissierellaceae bacterium | reverse complement strand
GTATTTATATTAGGATTTTTTGAATAAGTAGCAGGATGTATTTTATTAAAGGGAGTTTTTATATGGAAGATTTAAAAAGAATATTAAAGGAAAACTACAAGAAATATCCCTTGTCTCAAATAAGGGACCTTATAAAATTAATATATCAAAATGAGTTTGCAGGTGGCCATATGATTAAGGATGAAAATGAATCCCTGGAAAGATTGAAGAGGGAGTATGGGTCCTTGAAGGCTGACCCATCCTTTGAGGTAGGTCAATACATAGGTAACAAGCTCTATAGGGTAAATTTACAGGCTATTAAGGATAGGGATTTAGGAAAGCTAAACCAGGCCTTTGTGAAAACCGCCAATGAAAACAAGGGGACTATAGAAGCTTTTGAAAAGAAGATAGATATTCTTAGAAAACTCATAGCTGAAGGAAAACTAGGCTTGGATGCAGATGATTTTGAAGTTTTTATAAAAGAACTTAAGTCTAGAAATTATCCACCCATCAGCCATAGTGATATATACAGAAAGGCCTATGGGCCAGCCTATAGGGTAATTAGGTCTACCTATATAAATGATTTCCCTATGGTCCAATATAAATAAGACAAATAAATTAGTGGTTTCCTAAATGGGGGCCACTATTTTTAATCACCTAATATGCTATAATGCAAATAGGAGAAAGAAAACTTTGGGATAGGGGATCTTATGGGCAAGGAAAAGTTTGATAGGGTTTTTAAACATTATGATGGCTTTATAGATTTATTCAATCTAAATAAAATGGCTGAAATA
>CAZFIO010000171.1:0-2699 GCA_964519585.1 uncultured Tissierellaceae bacterium | reverse complement strand
GATTTACTAGACTTAAAGGGTCACGAGGTGGTTTTGGACCTAGGTGGTGGGACTGGAAGATTGGCTGATTATATCAGTGGAGACTGTCAGATGGTATATGTTCTAGATGAAAGTAGGGGCATGCTTTCAAAGGTTAAGTCAAATCCAAGGATAAGGCCTATGCATGGAGATGGTTTAAAAACAGGCTTTGATGATAAGAGTCTTGATATAGTTATTATGTCAGATCTGGTCCACCATATAAAAGATCAGAAAAATCTTATTAAAGAGGCCCACAGGATACTCAAGGATAAGGGGAAGATAATTCTACTTGATTTTGAAAAGGAACATATAAGGATCAGATTGCTTAGAGCCTTTGAAAGAATTTTATTTGGGAAATTATACTTTAAAAGCGGTAAGGAAATGAAAAACCTTCTTTCTGAAAGATTTTCAATTACTAAGTTTATTCATAGGGGCTATTACTTTATTATTAGGGGAGAAAAGTATGTTTAAAAAACTAGGCTTCTATAGTAAACTAGGATATAAGCTTATAAGAAAAGACACAGTAAACAAGAATGACTACAGAAAAGATTATGATCAGCTAGCACCTACATATAAGACTTGGCTAGATGAAATGGGACAATTTACAGATAGGATAATCAATCTAGATTATCTGGATAAGCAAGAAAAAATCAAAATCCTGGATTTTGCATGCGGAACTGGCTATATCAGCAGGGGTCTACTAGAAAAGGGGATTGATTGCCAAATAAGGGCAGTTGATTATTCTGATAAGATGCTGGAAGGCTTAAAAGGCCTAAATGATGATAGGATTAAAATAGTCCAAAGTGATGGGATAGAGTTTCTGGAAAATACTGAAGAAAGATATGACCTGATATATATAGGATGGGCCCTTCCTTATTTTAATTACAGGGTCTTATTTAATCTTTTTAGGAGGGTCTTGAAGCCGGATGGATTAATAAAGATCATAGCCAATATCCAAGGGACCCTGTCTGGTATAGAGGATATATTTATGGAAGTAATGTATAAGAACCATGGAGAAGTTCAGAAACCTATGGATATAAGATTTAATTTACCTAAGGGAAAAGATGGGCTAGCAAGATGGTTTAATCAATATGGTTTTGAAAAAATGGATCTAGAAGAGGACGAGATTCTTTTTAAGTTTAACAATGCTGAGGATCTTTTAGATTGGCTTAAAAAAACTGGAGCAATTGCAGGAACATCACATATTTTTAAAAGTTATGATTTAGTAAGGGAAGATTTACTAGAGGAAATCAGGAAAAGAAAATATAGGGATGGTAGCTATGAAATTAACCATAAATTTGCCTATGGCACATTTAGGCTAAGATAGGGGTGAAGGTAATAATGAATATAAATAAGCTAGTCATGTTATCTAAAATGAGCCTAGACAGGGAAGCAAGAAAGGTTGTATTTAAGATGTATGATATTTTCAAGGAGGATCCTAACTTTAACATTTCCAAATATATAAAACTAATGTCAAGTATGCTAAAGGGTGAAAAAATAGTTAAATATGAGGATATGTACATAATATCTGCCTTTCTTCCACCACTTTTATCAGAGGCCTTCTATAGCAATATATGGGCTGTAGAGGAAAAAGAAAATATATTTAGCCAGCAAGTCCATGCTAAAAGAAGTGCACCTATTTCTTTTTACCTGTCTTTAACCAATAAATGCCCTAATAATTGCCTATACTGTAGTTCCAAAAAAAGATTGGAAGAGGATGAACTTTCAACTAAGGAGTGGATAGACTTAATTAAGGATATTCAAGATATGAAAACATCCATCATAGGCCTGACAGGTGGGGAGCCTATGATTAGGGAGGATATATTTGAGATTATAGCCTCAATTGATGATAGGAGTGTTTCCACCCTCTTTACCAGTGGTTATAATTTAAGCCTGGAAAAAGCAAAAGAGCTGAAAAAGGCAGGACTCTTTAGCATAGGTATAAGTCTAGATTCCTTTGATAGGGATAGGCATAATACCAATAGGGCTAGCGGAAGGGCCTTTGACTATGCTATAGAGGCAATTCAAAATGCTAGAAGGGCAGGAATTTATACCATGGCCCAGACTGTGGTCCTAAAGGATGAATTGGATGAGGAAAGATTACTTAAGCATTTTAAGTTTGCAGGAGAAAATGGAGTCCATGAAGTAAAAATACTGGAGCCTATCCTAAGCGGAAATCTTCTGGAAAGAGAAGACCTAGGCAATCTGCTATACAGTCCAGAAGATAGGAGAAAACTCATTTCTATTCAACACAAGGCCAATAGAAGGTCAAGACTTCCCAAGATTACCAGCTTTGCCTATACAGAAAGTGAGGAGAAGTTTGGCTGTGGTGCTGGGGGCCAGCACTCCTATATAAGCGCATCAGGAGACCTCTATCCCTGTGATTTTGTTCCTATGGAGTTTGGTAGTATCAGGGAAAAGGGAATAAAAGACCTATGGAAGGAAATGAACCAAATCATAGGAAGACCCAAAATAGGTTGTTTTGCCCAGATGGTAAACAGGGAAGTCTATGAAGAAGCAAACAAAGAACTACCCTTATGCAAAGAAAAGGCCTTGAAGGTTTGTGAGCAGTTTGAATTTGACAAATTCCCCAAATACTATAGGGATTTACAATAACACAGAAGGTCCGTCCGGGACCAGTGAAAAAGTCCACTAATTTTCTTAGATAAGGTTAATATTAG
>CAZFIO010000170.1:0-3572 GCA_964519585.1 uncultured Tissierellaceae bacterium | reverse complement strand
AAACCCCACCTATGGATGAAACTTGTTATGGTTGCCATAACCAAAGAAATGCAGGGGAGTATATGGGCAAGGTAGGATTTTCATCGGACGTTCACTTTGATATGGGTATGACCTGTATGGACTGCCATCCAAAATCAAATTTCCATGGATCTGATAAGATTACAAGCAATATGTGGGAAGAAGATCTACCTTCCTGCCTAGATTGCCATGAAGATAAGGCAGCTGATAAGGCAAGTGATAAGTTTCATACAGTACATGGTGATTCACTGTCATGTCAAGTTTGCCATGCTCAGGCAAATAACAACTGTTTTGATTGTCACTTAGATTATAATGATGACAAAACAAAGTTAGTAGGTTCATCAGAAGATAAGATTATGTTTAGGGTTGGGTTAAATCCAAATGTAACAGAGGAAAGACCTTATAAATATGTGGTGCTTAGACATATACCTACCACATCAAATATGCTAGATACCTTGGGAGATGATTTATTACCAAACTTTGATTCCATTGCAAATTGGAAGTATTCACCTACCCATAATATACAAAAATCTACCTTCCAAAATGAATCCTGTGATGCTTGCCATAACAACGAAAAGATATGGTTAAGGGAATCTGATCTAAGGGATTCAGACAGTAAAGCTAATAAAAAATTAATACCAGCTTTACCACCTAAACTCAATTAATATAAAAGGGGGGCAACCCCCTTTTATAAATAGGGGGGGAAATCATGCATAAGAAGATATACAGATTTATGATTAGCTTAAAGTTTGCAATTATATTATTCTTATTAATTGCTACTTATTCAATCATTGGCACCATTTTACCCCAAGGCCTATCCAGCAGCTATTATATTGAAAATTATAAAAATTGGTCAGGCATAATTAATTTTTTACAGCTGGGAAAAGTTTATAGTTCAAATATATTTAGGTTTTTAAATCTATTATTTATAATCAATCTAGTTGGTTGTACCTTAAAAATATTACCAGGACAATTAAAAAAGATGGGGGAGGAATATTACCCATCAGAAAAGAAGGATGCTGAAAACTTATTTACTGAAAATCTTGATCTAGGTATATTTAAAAGAAAACTTCTTAATAAAAGATATAAGATTTTGGAAAAAGATTCTGGATTTATAGCTTCTAAACACAAAATAGGCAATATAGGGTCTTCAATTACCCATCTAGGTATAGTAATAATCTTACTAGGGGGATTTTTAGGAGGTCTTTTAGATAAGGAAGGCTATGTTAATCTTTTGCCAGGCGATGTTAAAGCCTTTGAAGATAAGGGTTTTGCAATAAGAGTGGATGATTTTTATTTAGATTTTAGGGAAGATGGTACCATAGACCAGTACTATAGCGAAGTTAGCCTTATAGAAAATAATAAGGAAATAAAAAATGAAACCATGTGGGTTAATAAGCCTATAAAACATAAGGGAGTAAACTTCTATCAATCTAGTTATGGCTGGGCAAGTACTGTTAACTTTAAAGAAGAAGATGGATCTATAGTCAGGGCCTGTGTCCTTAAAAATGGAGACTCATGTTTCTACCAGCCTGAGCATTTGAACCTATATTTATTTGGATTTTACCCAGACCTGCATATAGGGTCCAATGGGGAACCTATCAATATGTCAGAGATGAAAAAGAATCCCTACTATGCTGTAGTCCTATATAAGTTTCAGGAAGTTATAGGTTCATATGTATTACAAGCAGGAGAACCTATAGAATATGAAGGATTAGAAATAAGTTTTACAGAATCTAAATTATACACAGGCATAACCTACAATATGGGTTATGGATATGGATTTATGATTACTGGAAGTGTCTTCCTACTATTGGGTTTATTACTATCATTTTATTTTTACCCCAAATTTATTATTGTTGATGATGAGAGTATTACAGTATCGGTTAGGCAAAATCAATGGGGTTTTACACAAACTATAAAAAGGTATTTAAAATCTAAAGATGGGGAGGATGAGTCACAATGGATATCGTAACTTTAGAGCAGAATTTTTTTACCATAGCCTTTCTAGTTTATATATTGGCTTCTATAGGATTTTTTGCCTTTATAGTATCTAATAAGGACAAAATAGGTAAACTAGCAGTGATGCTATCACTTGTAGGCTTTATCATACATACTATAGCAATAATTCTAAGGGTTATAGAATCAGGAAGATTACCCTTCTCTAACCAATTTGAATTTGCTACATCCTTTACCTGGGGGATAGTATTATGCTATATAGTTTTACATTTTTTATATGAATTTACTGCAGTGGGTGCTTTTGTAATGCCGCTAGCATTTTTGATGATGGGCTATGCTTCTATGCTACCTAAAACAATTAAACCCTTAATGCCAGCCTTACAAAGCAGGTGGTTAAATATACACGTAGGAACTGCAATTATCTCCTATGGGTCCTTTGCCGTAGCCTGTGGTTTATCTACCATGTATTTAATTCACTACTACAAAAAGGACAAGAAAAAAACTACTATGCCTGATGCAGAAACCTGTGATTACCTAAGCTATAGGGTTATATCCTTTGGATATTTAATGCTAAGCTTGGTAATAATAACAGGAGCCATATGGGCAAAGAAAGCATGGTCACGTTACTGGGGCTGGGACCCTAAGGAAACTTGGTCCCTTATAACCTGGATAATTTACTCTGTATATCTTCATTTAAGATTTAACAGGGGATGGAGTGGGAGGTATGCCTCCTGGTTCTCAGTAATTGGTTTTATTTGTGTTATTTTCACCTTCATTGGTGTTAATATATTATTGCCTGGAATCCACAGTTACAGGTAATACCCTTCATTTAGAAAATAGGTCTGCAGAGGGCCTATTTTCATTTTAAGTATCTTTTTATTGTAATTTTAGTACCTTCTTCCGAACTTTCAACTTGGCTCTCGCTAGACAGAAGGCCTACCAGGTTAAGGCCAGAACCATAGGAACTATGGCCCACAAGGCCATCATAATAACTTTGCATATCTTTTCTTTTCGGTTGGTTAAGTGTTCTTTTTACATCCTTAAGAGTTTCTTCATCCATACCCCTACCGTTGTCTTCAACCATTATTCTTGTGGAATCTAAATCTTTGGATATGGTGATATTTATTTCCTTACCACCTGCATGTAGTGAATTAGAAAGAAGTTCATTTACAATCCCCAAAATCTTTTTATTCTCCGAAACCATAAAATATACCTCCTTGAAAAGCTTAAAGCTTATAGTATAAAGCATAAGGCTTAAAGCATAAAGGGTAAAGCGTAAAGTCAAAAGCGTAGGCTAATTAATTATAGTTAAGCATTAGTTTGTTAAGAAAGCTTCTTGGCTTGTAGAATGTAGTGGTGGACGACTTTGTCCACCAGCAACTTAAAAGTAGGTGCTGGGTTCAAGTTGAAATGACAAAAGAGGACCCCAAAGGTCGACTCGAGAACCTTTATGCTTTTGGCCTTCAGCTTTCAGCTTATTAACAATCGCTTGTCAATTGCTTGACCATTGCTTGTCAATCGCTTGACTATCGTTATTTATCTTTCTTTTTAAAACTTTCCAGTATTGCTATAAAGATTGCTGCCACAAAACCTGC
>CAZFIO010000169.1:0-3605 GCA_964519585.1 uncultured Tissierellaceae bacterium | reverse complement strand
AAAAATAAGGGCTAAGGTGGTTTGTGAATACTCCTTAGCCTATGCTGCTAAAAAAATCAATTTAGGCAAGTATTTACTTTTGGGAAAAGGGGAGGAAATCACAGGTGGAAGGGATAGGGACTCTATACTTGCTGATACTGTTGAAGCTATTGTAGGTGCAATGTATTTAGATAGTGATTTCCAAAAGGTAAATGATGTTTTATTGACTAATTTCGAGACAGACATTGTTAAGGCTATTGCAAAGGGAGACTTATTTGTAGATTATAAAACAGACCTACAAGAGAGGCTCCAAGTGGATAGTAATACAAAGATTGAGTACAGGGTCAATAAAGAGGTAGGTCCTGATCATAATAAAACCTTTTATATAGATGTTATGTCCAACAATATAAGGATTGGATCTGGAAAAGGTAAAAATAAAAAGGAAGCAGAGCAGTTAGCTGCTAAAGATGCGCTTTTAAAAATGGGGTTAATAAATGATTAAACATTCTATCATTCCAATATTTGTCCCCCACCTAGGTTGCCCCCATGACTGTGTATTTTGTAACCAAAGGAGAATTACTAATTCAAGCGAAAATATTACATATGAAAGTCTGGAAGGAACTATAAAGGAATACTTAAATTACTTTAAACCAGGATCCCAGGTAGAAATAGCATTTTATGGAGGAAGCTTTACCGCTATAGATAGAGATCTGCAAAATGGCTTACTAGCAGTAGCCTTAGAATATAAATCAAGAAGACTTATAGATGAAATAAGGCTTTCCACTAGACCTGATGCTATAGATAAGGATATACTAGAAAACCTAAAAAGTTTTGGTGTAAATACAATTGAACTAGGAGTTCAATCCTTAGATGATACAGTTTTAAATGCAAGTGGAAGGGGTCATTCAAGCAAGGATGTATATAGGGCTGTAGACCTAATAAAGTCCTACGGCTTTAAATTAGGTCTACAAATGATGGTTGGATTACCTAAGGACTCTATAGAAACAAATATATTTACTGCTAAGGAATTTATTAATTTAAAGGCTGACTTTGTAAGAATATACCCAACCCTTGTGATAAAGGATACATTTCTAGCAGACCTGTATAAAGGGAATAAGTATAAACCCTTGTCTTTAGATGAAGCTGTAGATTGTGTTACACCCCTTATGATGCTTTTTTATCTAAATGATATTGATATTATTAGGGTTGGCCTTCAAACAACTGAAAACATACAATTAGGTAAAGATGTTATTTCAGGGCCCTTCCACCCTTCCTTTAGGCAGTTAGTAGATTCCAATATTTATAAGGAAATATTATCCTATTACCTTGATAATTTAGCTGGAGATTTTCAGGGTAAAGAACTAGAAATTTTTATGAATTCCAGAGAAGTATCTAATCTAGCTGGACAAAGATCATCTAATATCATGTATTTAAGGGAAAAATATTTATTTAAGAAGGTTAAAATTAATCCTATGGACAGTGATACCAATAGTATAAGGGTAAAAATTGGAGATTTCAGTGATACTATAATATTTGAAACTATAATGGAAAAAGTTTCACGGAATTCTTTTATTGATAAAATTTAAGTATCTAAAATATGCTGAGGTGTTTGAATTGTATTTAAAGAGAATTGAAATTCAGGGTTTTAAATCTTTTGCAGACAAAACAATAATAGAATTTACAAATGATGTTACAGCCATCGTAGGACCCAATGGTAGCGGAAAAAGTAATATATCTGATGCTATACGCTGGGTTTTAGGTGAGCAAAGTATTAGATACTTACGTGGCAGTAAAATGGAAGATGTTATTTTTTCTGGTACAGATAAGAGAAGGCCCCTAGGATATGCTGAAGTTTCTATTATATTTGACAATAAGGATCAGCTACTACCTATAGATTATAATGAAGTTTCTATTAAAAGACGTATGTTTAGATCTGGAGAAAGTGAGTATTATATCAATAATAACCTGTGTAGATTAAAAGATATTCGTTTACTAATCATGGATACAGGTATTGGTAAAGAAGGCTATTCAATAATAGGACAAGGTAGAATTGATGAAATCCTTAGCAATAAACCTGAAGATAGAAGAAATATCTTTGAAGAAGCTGCAGGGATTGTTAAGTATAAAACTAAAAAAGAAGAAGCGGAAAGAAAACTTAGGAATACTGAAGAAAATTTAATTAGGATTAGCGACCTAATAAGTGAAATAAATAGCCAATATATAAAACTGGAAATAGAATCTGGAAAAGCTAGTGAGTTTAAAAAACACTATGAAGAGTTGAAGAATTTGGAAATTAGTTTATTTATAAAAGAAATAAATAAATCCCAGACCAAGGTCCAGGAACTGAACCTAATATTGGAAGATTATGATGAAAACATAGCAAATCAGGAATTAACTAAGCAGAACCTATCAGAAGATATAAAAGCAATCCAGATTCAATTAAATACAATGGAAAGCAAAATAGAGGAATTAAGAAATGAAAAATTAAATCTATTTACCTTAAGCGAAAAGACTAATAATAGGATTTCTATACTAAGAGAGAAGTCGAATTTTTCAAAAAGGGATTTAACTAGAATTGTAGATGAGAAGGAAAGGCTAAATAAGCTAATCTCTGAAAAGGATGATGAGCTGGAGGATTTTGAAGAAAAACTGGACAGTGAAAAAAAAGGTTTATCAAAAATTTTAGAGGATTATTCAAAATTGGAAAATGATTTAGCTGGTATAGAGGATCTCTTAAGTGAAAACTTACTTAAGATAGATAAAAATAAGGATACCACCACTGAAATCTCTAATAAAATTTTAATACTTAAAAATAGGTTAGTCAATAATAAGGAAAAGGCTGAAGAAATAAAAAACAATATAGAGGTATCAACGCTAAAGCTTGAAGCCATACAAGAAGATATAAAAGTAAACCAATCAAGCCTTGATAAAATTAACAAAACAATCGCTAGTTTTAGCCATAAATTAGAAGCAGACAAAGGATTATTAAACAAGATAGATAATGAAAAAAACATCATGCTAAAAAGAAAATCTGATGTAACTAATAGGATTAAATCTGTGGAGATTGAATTGGAGGGCCTGAACTCCAGTTTGAAACTTTATGAAAACATGGAGGATTCATACCAAGGTTATTATAAGAGTGTAAAGAACTTAATCAAGGCTGTAGAGAAAAATGATAGGTTAAGGCCTGGTTATATTGGACCTATAGCCAACTTAATAAGTGTAGATGAAAAATATGAAAAAGCCATAGATATAAGCCTGGGGTCAAGCATACAGAATATTGTTGTTGAAAATGATAGGCAGGCCAAAATATTAATTGAATATTTAAAAGATAATAATCTTGGAAGAGTGACCTTTCTGCCTGTAAATACTATTAGTGGGTCTAATTTAGGTTTGGACAAAAGCTTATATGTAGAATATGGAATAGAAGGGATAGCTTCAGAACTGGTAAATTATGATTCTAGGTATGATAAGATTATAAGCTACTTACTGGGTAGAATTATTATAATAAGTAATATAGATAAGGCTATTTTTATGTCTAAGAAAAATGGATTTAGGTATAAAATAGTAACCCTAGATGGGGACGTAATAAATCCTGGTGGATCCTTAACAGGTGGAAGTTTTAA
>CAZFIO010000168.1:0-3612 GCA_964519585.1 uncultured Tissierellaceae bacterium | reverse complement strand
TTACAAGTTAGGTTTAAATGGCGAAGATTTTTAACGCGTCGTAGACGCTTTTTTAATAATCAATTTGTTTTTCTTTTCTATACTTCAGGGGGGAGATACCAGTGATACGCTTAAATACCTTAGAAAAGTAGGCTTGGTCCTTGAAGCCTACCAACCAGGTAATTTCCACCAGTCTGGTATTGCTGGACTTAAGTAAATACTTGCTGTTTTTTATCCTAACCTCATTTAGGTAACTAGAAAAAGTAGAGCCTGTTTCCTGTTTAAAGATCCTGCTAAAGTAGGCAGGCGAAAGATAAACAATTTGCGCTACATTCTCTAAGCTTATGTCTTCTGAATAATGAGTATTGATATACTGGAGGGATTTATTTATAACATTGGTATGTTTTGTTTCAAAATAGGAAAAAAGACTGTCCATGAATTGGTTAGCAGCCTTGGTAAGCCAACTACATAATTCTTCTATGGTGTCAATTCCTGCTATGGTTTGTAGGTAGTTGTGGGTAATTAGGAGGATCTTTTCAGGGTCAGCCCCATTGCCTATTGCTGTTCTAGAGATTAGTACCAGCAACTCATATATTCTGGATTTTGCCATAGGAAAATCATGTCCTATGGAAAAAAAGATATAACCAAAGATATCATTTAAATACTTCTGGACTCCAGCCCTATCGGAATCAGAAATACACTTGAGTAATCTTTTTTCTATGTCGAATGGATACAAGAGACTGCTGCCTTGGTCTTTTAATTGATAGATATAGTCAGAAACCTTTTTTTGAAGCTCGTTTGATTGCTGCCTATCCATCATTCTATTTGTTTCGCCTATATTGTTCATGAAGCCAACAGCCATAAAAAGCAGGGTGGACAGATCATTTACTCGTTTTGGCGGTATGAAGGGTATATTTTCTAGGTTTTCTTTTATTCTGGTCAATTCTGGTTCCTGAATCTTCATTAGATCATTTAACTCTATATCTATATAATCTTCCTTGTCTACCATCAAAAAAGGTCCTACGGTTATCTGGGCATTGGGCCCCTTGTCACCAACTATAGGTGATACAAAACATGTCAAACCCATGGGGCAAAAGTAAATATACTTCCCACCCAGTCTATGGGACTCTGTCATGCCATAGATGTGTGATTTTATACAGTTGTCCTTGGCCATATTTGTATTTTCACATATTTCACATGATGCACACCCATAGCCTGTCTCATATAAAACCTCACCACTATAGAGAGAAACCATAGAGGCAATTTCTGTTGAAGTAGAAAAGGATTTTGCACACTCTATTGCTAGTTCAAGATCAAAATAAACATCTGGTTTTTCATACATAACTTAACTATGCCTCCTTTAGACTAGGATACTAACTTAAATTATAGCATAGGAAATATTTTGCTTCAAGAAAACCTAGGACTTTTTTGTAATTTTTATACTTATGGCAAAATAGTCAAAAAAGTACAAAATATGTAGTGTTTTTACTATCATGAAGTTATTATTGCTGTTATAATAAATAAAAAGAATAGAAAGTCTCCAGGAGCTATACTATTAAATATAAAAAAAAGGAGGAATTATAAATGTCAAAGGAATTACTTTTTAAAGTTTTACAAAACCAGGTAACAGAACGTTTACCCTGGGTACCATTTACAGGTGTACATGCAGGTGCATTTATCAATGCAGACGCAAAAGAGGTGCTTACTGATGAGGAGAAATTGGTTGAGGCCTGTTTAGAGGTGAACCGTCTATACAAGCCAGATGGCCAGCCTATAGTATTTGACTTGCAGTTAGAGGCTGAAATATTAGGCTGTGATCTATTATGGGCTGAGGATGGGCCACCATCTGTAGCATCTCATCCTCTAGAAGAGACAGCAAGTATTCCCTGTGATTGTGTAATACCTACTGAAAAGGATGGACGTATGCCACTTATCTTGTCTGCTACAAGAAGGGTAAAAGAAAAGGTTGGGGAAAATACAGCTATTTACGGAGTCATATGTGGTCCTTTCACCCTGGCATCCCACCTAAGGGGCAATAATATATTTATGGATATGTATGATGATGCAGACTATGTAAAAGAATTGTTAGAATTTTGTACAAAGGTAGCCAAAAAGATGTCAGACTTGTTTATTGATGCTGGAGCTGATGTTGTTGCAGTGGTAGATCCACTGGTATCTCAGATTTCTTCTGATCATTTCCAAGAGTTTCTTTCTGAACCTTTTACTGATTTATTTAAATATATTAATGAAAAGGCCTTTTCTTCCTTCTTTGTTTGTGGTGATGCAACTAGGAATATTGAAGTAATGTGCAAGACCAAACCCCACTCAATTTCAGTGGATGAAAATGTGGATATAATTGCTGCAAAGGCCATCACAGATAAATATAATATAGTTATTGGGGGCAACATTCCTTTAACCTCTATTATGCTTCATGGTACACAACAGGACAATATGAAATATGCTGTAGACCTGATTGACAAGGTTGGTGAGTATAAAAACTTTATAGTTTCTCCAGGTTGCGATATGCCCTATGCTATACCCATTGATAATACCATAGGAATAACACAGGCTGTCCTGCATACAGAAGAAGTCAGAGAAATGGTGAAGAACTATACTAGTGAGACATTTGATATAGAGGTAGACCTGCCTGACTATGAAAACCTAGAAAGACCCTTGGTAGAAGTATTTACCTTGGACAGTGCTACTTGTGCGGCTTGTACCTATATGATGGGGGCAGCAGATGTGGCTAAGCAAAACTATGGTAGCAAGATAGATTTGGTTGAATATAAGTTTACTGAAAAAGAAAACATAGCAAGATGTATGAAGATGGGTGTAAAAAACCTGCCCTCTATCTATATAAATGGTAAACTAAGCTTCTCCTCAATTATTCCAAGTAAGGAAGAACTTGAAAATGCTATAAATGAAGTAATCTAATAAAGGGCTAAGAAAAATACTTGGCTGGCAGAGAAAGGAATCATTATGAAACTATATTTAATAACCGGTTTTTTAGGAGCAGGTAAAACAACATTTTTAAAAAACTTCATAAGACTATTTCCTGATAAAAAACTACATCTGATTATCAATGAATTTGGGAAAGAGGGTATAGATGGGAAGTTGTTGAAAGAGCTGGAAATTCACTTGGCAGAAATAAATAATGGTTCCATTTTCTGTGCCTGTAGACTAGATAAATTTCAGGATGAACTTGAAAAAACTATAGGTATTAAGCCTGATATTATAGTAGTTGAAGCATCTGGATTGGCAGATCCAACCAATGTACGTAGTCTGCTGCGTCAAGAAAAGTTTAAGGCAATAGAATACCAGGGGACTATTTGCCTGGTGGATGCTGCCAGGTTTGAAAAGGTATACCATACTGCAAGGGTTGTAGCAAAACAAGTAAGTATAAGTAGTATAGGCCTAGTCAACAAGATAGACCTGGCTTCAGAGGAGCAAGTAGAAAATGTAGAAGATATGCTGAAGGAGAGAAATCCGGCAATTAAAATAAAGCATACCAGGTTTGGCCTCTTTAAAAAGGAGTGGCTAGATGACTTAAGTCCTGAGATAGACATGGAAGAGGCTATAAACACACCAGATATTACCCTTCAAAAGGCTCTGGTCACTATAGAAGACCATATG
>CAZFIO010000167.1:0-3615 GCA_964519585.1 uncultured Tissierellaceae bacterium | reverse complement strand
TACAAGGAAGCAAAGCCCAACAAGGCCCATTTGGCCTTGGTTGAACTGGAGAAACAAGGGAAGCTGAAGGCCATAGTAACCCAAAATATTGATGGCCTACATCAAATGGCAGGATCCACAAATGTTTTGGAGCTTCATGGATCTGTGCATAGGAATTATTGTACAAAGTGTAAAAAGTTTTTTGATTTAGATGGAATTCTGGGGGAAGAAACTGTACCTAAATGTTATTCTTGCGGTGGGGTCATTAAGCCAGATGTAGTTCTTTATGAAGAAGGCCTAGATATGGATGTGGTAAACAGGTCTATAGATTATATAAGCAAGGCAGATGTACTTATAGTTGGGGGAACATCCCTAACTGTCTACCCAGCTGCAGGCCTTATAGACTACTACAGGGGAGATAAGCTAGTTTTGATTAATAAATCAAAAACAAAATACGATTCAAGGGCTAAATATGTATTTAATGAAAGTATTGGTCAGGTTTTAAGTAGGGTAATCTAAAAGAGTTGGAAAAGTCCAACTCTTTTTTTAGCTATTATTCAAATAGAGATGCTAGTGCTACAGGGAATTTAACCTTTGATAATTCTAGAACGGCCTTGGCATAGTCTTGTATTTCTTTTTGGGCATCTGATGCAATTCTTTGTTCTATAAAATGGGCAACTGATTGGAGTGAGGCTGTCCAGTACCATCTTACATACAAGCCGTATGCTGGTAGCAAGAGTCTTGCCTGCTCTGCACAAACACCATCCTCCATGGCCTCATCATAATACTTCAAACCAATTTCAGCTAATTCCATAAGCCTTTTTGTATGCTTATTTCCCAGATCCACTGCTATAGGAGCCCCGCTACCCTGTTTGGAGTTTTCTGGGATACTTCTCCAAGCACCAGCCTCTGGAATATAAAACTCTGCTTCCTCTGTGATGTACCTTCTGCTGGATTCATTCCAGGCATTTAAATTATCTCCTATGGCTTCTTGGTGGGAAGACCCTATTATATATTTCCACCACTGCCTGGCTACCATAAGGGGGGCATAAACCTCAAACTGAAGCATAGCATGTCTAAAAGGTGAGGTATGGTCCTCTCTAGCTAGAAAATTGATTAGTTTCACATCTCTTTCTCCTAATTCCTTGGACTCCTTAGCATAGGAAACCCTAGCAGCATTTGCAACAGTTAAATCAGAACCTAGGACATCCACCAGCCTAACATAGCCTTTATCTAAAACATTTATCATATCCATAGCCAACCTCCTATTATATTCTTAGTATTCCATACCTATATACCCAAAAACTTATAATATATGACTAGGCTTATGATATAATAGGAGAAACAATAGTATAACAAGGCAGGCTTATGTCTTTGTGGGGAAGGTACCTCTGTGTCCTTCCATAGCTCTAGTCTTTTCAAATATTCAGAGATAGGGAGATTTTCTGGCTAGAATCAGGTGGACAGAGTCCTCCACTACTACAAATCAACTGCTTGACAACTGCTTGATCGTTGCCTGGTTAGATATTAACAGGAGAATTGTACTGTCTCCATGTTAATTTTGAAACAATTGTTTGGCTATTGTTTGACAACTGTTTGACTATTGTTAGTCTATCGTTTAAGAAAGGGTGCATAATTTGAAATTATATATTATACGTCATGGGCAAACTGAATGGAATTTAATAAATAAAATTCAGGGGTGGAAAAATTCCAACTTAACGGAAAAAGGAATGGAGGATGCTAGAAAACTAGGTGAAAAACTCCAAAAGATAGATTTTGATTATATATATACCAGCAACCAGGGAAGGGCTATAGATACGGCCAGGCTTATTAGAGGCAAGAAGAAAACAGAAATCATCGAAGATCATGACCTACAAGAAATAAGGCTTAGCCTATGGGAGGGTATGACCATAGACGAAATAAGTAAAGTTTATCCTGAAGACTATGATACATATATGAATAGGCCTGACTTATATAAACCCTCAGAAGGGGAAAGCTATGAAGACCTATATAGGAGGATAAACAAGGTACTGAAAAAGATAATAAGTTGTGGGGGAAAAAATATACTGATAGTAACCCATGGTGTTAGTCTAAAAATAATTCTAGCAATAATAAAAAATATTCCATTAAATAAGCTAAGCGAAATACCAGTATATCCAGGCACAGCCCTTAATATATGTAAAATAAAGGACAATAGTTTAGAATTAATACTGGAGGGAGATACTTCCCATATGGATTAGCTTCTTATATTGAAAAGACTGGGTGATAATTTGAGACTAGGAAGAGAATTTTATACAAGGGACACAGCCCTTGTAGCGAAAGAATTATTAGGGAAAATAATTGTACTAAAACGAAGCCATATATACTATCGAAGCAGGATAGTAGAAACTGAAGCCTATACAAATGAAAATGACGATGCTGCACATTTCCACAAGGGCATAACTGATAGGACTAGAGTTGTAACAGAAGAAGGAGGACATATATATATCTACAATATATATGGTATGTACCAGTGTTTCAATATTATTGCAGAAAACAAGGATGTACCTGGTGGTGCCTTGATAAGAGCTGTGGAACCTATAGATGGTCTTGAGTCCATGTATTTCAATAGGTATAAAAAGCATATGAAAAAACCTCCACGTAAGGAGCTTATAAATCTAACCAATGGGCCTGCTAAGTTTGTCATGTCCTATGGTATAAGTAAGGATGAGTTTTACGGGGTTGATTTGGTAGAAGACCCTAGAATATGGCTAGAGGATAGTCCAAGGCTTGAGGATGAAGATATAGTAACCACCACAAGGATTAATATTGATTATGCAAAAAGTAAGGATTACCCTTTAAGATTCTACATAAAAGATAATCCTTATGTATCGAAAAAATAGTAGTTATAAAGATGAATTTTTGATAAAATAAAAGTAGCACACCCATAAACAATAAAACCAAGGTGTGGAGGGGCAGGTCAGCACCCTCCCTACAAAAAAACTGTTATACTATTGCTTGACAATTGCTTGACCATTGTTTGACTACAGTTAAAAAAAGGGGAGTTCTTATGAAAGTCAAATGGAGTATAGAATACACAACAATAGCAGTATACACCTTTATAGTATCTGCTTTAAGTATTATCTTTTATTTAATAGCCTCTGAAGTCAGTTTGTTTAGAATTCAATTAGGGAAATACTTAAGCACCTTTCAACCTATTATTATAGGTTTTGTCCTTGCCTATATTTTGAACTTTATTTTAGAGTTCTATGAGGAAAAGCTATTTTACAATATTTCCGGTAATCATAAGCCTAGAAGAAATAGGATGGCGGCTATTATATTGACCTATTTAACCCTTGGCCTTTTATTATATTTATTTCTAAAGTTTATATTTCCCCAACTTCTATCATCTATTATAGGTCTAGTAAATGATAGTCCTGACTACTTTAAGGATATAAGTAAAAAGGTTACTAAGTTTACCAGCCAGTTTTATATAGAAGAGGATTACTATAAAATTATCATGGGTAAATGGAATGAATTTGTGGAGAATGTCTTGAAATTTGCAACTGACCTAATCCCAAGGATTGCCAACCTTACCAGGTCTATACTCTCAAGTATTTGGAATATAGTTTTGGGAACTATAATATCAGTATATTT
>CAZFIO010000166.1:0-3615 GCA_964519585.1 uncultured Tissierellaceae bacterium | reverse complement strand
CCTTGGCTACAACCATGTTAACCAACCCTTGGGGAGAAGTAACTATAACTATTCCATCAATATCAATTGATTGAAAAACCGTTAGGGGAACATCCCCTGTTCCTGGAGGTAGGTCTATAAACATATAATCAATATCTTGCCATATTACATCTGTCCAAAATTGCTTGACAGTCCCTGCAATTATAGGTCCTCTCCATACTACCGGATCTGTTACATTGTCTAGTAGTAAATTGATTGACATTATATCAATGTTTGTTCTACTCTTTCTAGGAAGAAGTCCTAGTTTATTACCTACAGCCTTTCCCTCAATTCCAAAACTTTTAGGAATTGAAGGCCCTGTTATATCTGCATCTAAAATTGCAGTCTTGTATCCTCGTCTATTCATAGCAACAGCTAGTAAGGAGGTTACTAGGGATTTTCCTACCCCACCTTTACCACTAACTACTCCTATAACTTTTTTCACCTTGCTATGTTCATTAAGGTTTTCTCTAAAATCAATCTCTTCTGTCCTGTCATCACAATCTAGACTACAGGCAGAGCAATTGTTATCGCAATCTTCCATTCATTGACACCCCTTATTCATTTTCTTTGTTCTTTAAAAATAAATTCATAGTTTTATCAAAAACCTTCTTAATGCTTTTTCCTGCTTGACAATCTATATCAACAATTGTAAGTCTCTTATTAACTGCTTCAACTGCCTTTTTGTCGTAGGGGATCTTCCCCACAAAATCTATTTCTTTTTCCCTACATATAGCTTCGATCTTCTTTGATAAATCCTCATTTATATCATATTTGTTTATAGTAAGTACCATGGGCACCTTAAAATGATTGGCTGTATCTATGATTCTCATTAAGTCACTAATCCCAGATATAGTTGGTTCTGCTACTAGTAAAATCATATCTACTCCTGTAATTGATGCTATAACAGGGCAACCTATTCCTGGAGACCCATCTATAATAGAAAATTCTATACCTCTATTTGTAGATTTTACTTGTTTTTTTACTTCAGAAACTAAAAGTCCAGAGTTACCACTGCCCATTTTTAATTTTGCTGTTGAAAATATTTGCTCCTTATCATAGAGGATCAACTGACCTGCTACATCTTTTTCCATACTTATAGCATCTTCTGGACAAAGAAATTGGCACACTGAACAGCCTTCACATCCATAAGGATTAATAGTGTATTTATTTTTGTCTCCATCATAGTTAATGGCCTTAAATTTACAATTTTCTTTACAGATTCCACAGGAAATACACTTATCTTGGTTTATATAGGCTTTGTCCATACCATGAAAATCTTTTACTTTGGCTTCATCTTTGAGTTCCATACTTAAGTGGAGGTTGGGAGCATCCACATCACAGTCAGCAAAAGCTTGAGCCTGGGCTAGTTTTATAAAGGCACCAGCTATGGTAGTTTTACCAGTACCACCCTTACCACTAAGGATCAAGAGTTCCTTCATCTCCCCACCTCCTTAGTAATTTTATTCAGCAAGACACCAAACATTTCTTTATACTTTTTGCTTTCATTTATTAGGATATGGCCCTTAGAATTAATTCTACCTAATTCTTCATCGAAGGGAATTTCTAAAAGGATCTTCATATCTTTTTCTACACATAAGTCCTTGGATGGATTTTCTCCATCTAGGGTCTTATTTAAAACTACTCCAAAAGGTTTTTCAAATAGTTCTACTAAATCATAGACCATCTCTAAGTTATGGGCACCGAAAATTGTTGGTTCAGCAACCAAGATACAATAGTCAGCATCTTTAATACTATCCATAGTCGTACAGGCTGATCCAGGTGGAGCATCTATAATGCTTGTTAAGGGGCTAGTGGATACCCTATCCAAAAGTTTTTCTATTATGGGAGTACCTGAAGGCTCTCCTATCTTTAAAAATCCTGTATAGGTATTTACACCGCTACTTTTCCCTATTTCTATTCTTCCAATCTCCCTTTCCTTGGTTGAAAGTGCCCCTTCTGGGCAGACCAGCATACAGCCGCCACAGGAATGGCAGATATTTTCAAAAACTATCAGCTTACTTGTGTAGGCCAAGGCATTGAATTTACAAAATTCTACGCATTTTTTACAACCTGTACACTTATCATGATTTATTAGAGGAACCTCCCTGGTAACCTTTTCAGTTTTTATGTTTTTGGGTTTTAAAAATAAGTAACCATTTGGCTCTTCTATATCACAGTCTACATAGTTAGCTTCTGAAATAAGGGTAGCCAAGTTTACCGAAACTAGAGTTTTACCTGTACCACCCTTACCACTTAAGACTGCGATTTTTTTTCCCTTAATTCCCATGATAGCCTTCATGGACTTCACTAAGAAGCTTTAACTTCTCTTCTTCTAGTGCTTGTAAATTTTCTTTAATGGTTCCAACTTGAGCCTTATATATTTTTATCTTTGCCTCATTTATTACATCTGCTGCATTTTGTCCTAGCTGAGGGGATACTAAGACTTCTGCATTTTCATCCACAACTATCTGGGCTGCCTTGATTCCGGCACCTCCAGAACTTTTTGCAGCTGAATTTTCTATAAACTTATATTCCTGCTCCTCTGTATTATAAATTAAAAAGTAGTTGCTCCTTCCAAAATGTTCACTGACTAAACTTTCTTTAGCATCTTTTTCTACTGGTATGGCTATAATCATAAGTCTCTTTTTCCTCCTTGATGGTTCATATTTCTTCCTCTTCCAAGACCCCTGCCCCTACATCTACCACAACCAGGCCCTTTCCCTATTTCATTGCATAGGACATAGTTGCCACCTTCAATCTTTAGACTAGAGCCATTTGTTAAGAAGATTGCAACTTTTTTTCTAGCTTCCATGTATATCCTTTGTACTGTTGTCCTTCCTATTTCCATGGATTCAGCACATTCTTCCTGGGTTAAGCCTTCTAAATCAATTAGTTTAATTGTTTGATATTCTTCTATAGTCATGGTCACATCTTCTAAACCTTCATTAGAAAACCCCATTGACTCAAATCGATTTCTTCTTGGTAAATCACATATTCTTCTTTGCTTAATTGGTCTTGCCAATTCTTATCCTCCTTATATCCTTTTAATCTATTATTCTTCTCCATTTCCTAATAAAATCTCATCGATCTCTTTTATTCTTTCCTTCAAGAATTCCTTTCTATTTTCCAACAATTCCTTATCATCAAAACCAGCATTATAAAATCCACCGTAGCCATCCACACATGAAAAATCTCTTCTTCTTATTCTTCTACTAGACTCTTGATATGCTCCAGATTTTGCATTTGCAAGTTCCCTTCCTTGACCTCTTCCAAAACCTCCTGCTCTTCCTCTAGTAAACATAGCTCCTTGACACCTTTGCCCTCTTCCAAATTCTCTAAACATAATAATTCTCCTTTCGTTATTGGTATATGTCCTTTATTGAAAGTATAGCAGAGGTTATGGGCATATGTCAATAACTTTCTTAAATATTGTATCTTTCTCGCTCAATTCTATAATCATTTAACAACACTTTCCTATATACATTATAAAAAGTATATTAAAGTTCAACTGTAGGTAAATAACAAACTTTAATAATTAGATAAAAAAGCGTCTACGACGCGTTAAAAATCTTCGCCATTTAAACCTAACTTGTA
>CAZFIO010000165.1:0-3649 GCA_964519585.1 uncultured Tissierellaceae bacterium | reverse complement strand
ATCAGCTCCAAAGCTCTATATCCTTGTAATTTTTTGGAAGAAAACCTTCCTGTCCAACTTCATTCTGTAAATATAATTATATATCTTTTTCTCAGTTATTACAAAAGAAGATTTTGATTTAAGATAGTTTTTATCACTTAAATCTAGCCTATGACTGTGGAATTCATCCAAGTAATAAGCAATGGGAACAAAGCCTATTTTTTCATAAACCCTATAGGCTCTAGTGTTGAATTCTGCAACCTCTAGGAACATCCTTCTCATTTTCATCTTGGTAAAATAGTGGTCTAAATACTCCTTAAGGATTTCTGTTCCGTATCCCCTATCTATGAAGTTTGGATCAAGTACTATACCCAGAGTTGAGGACCTAAAAAATATCCTTATATCCTTTATTCCCAGGTAGCCAATTAGCCTATCATTTTCATTTCTTATACCATAGTATTTATCAAAAAATGATTTGGTCTTGGCCTTGTACCATTTCTTAATTTCCTCATCAGTATAAAAAGGGAAATCATAATCCTCCAATAAAAGATTCTCATGTTTCCCCCAATACCTCATATGAAATACATCCATCTCCTGTAAGGGTCTAATGGTAACCCTCTTTCCTACTATTTCCATATCCCTCTCCTACGGTTCTACAGCAAAGCTTTCCTTGTTTAGGAACTTGGTAAACTCTTTTTTAAATACCAACTCTATGGTTCCTGTAGGTCCATTTCTATGTTTTGATATAATTGCCTCACCTATATTTTTCTTTTCTGATTCCTCATTGTAATAATCATCCCTATAAAGGAAGATGACCACATCTGCATCCTGCTCTATGGCCCCTGACTCCCTTAGGTCTGAAAGTATAGGCCTATGGTCTGACCTTAATTCAGGTGCACGGGATAATTGTGACAGTGCTACTACTGGGCAATTCATTTCCTTGGCCAGGGCCTTAAGCCCCCTTGATATGGCAGAGATTTCTTGCTGCCTACTTTCATGTCTGCCTCCCATTTCCATAAGTTGGAGGTAGTCTATAAGGATTAGGTCTAAACCTCTTTCTATCTTAAGTCTCCTACACTTAGCCTTCATTTCCATAAGTGTAATTCCTGGAGTATCATCTATATATATACTTGTCTGGGACAAGGGTCCCATGGAGTTTATAATCTGTAGCCACTCATCCTCTACCAACCTTCCCCCTATAATCTTTTGTAGGTCTACATGGGCTGTAGAGGCTATCATTCTTTGAACCAATTGCTCCTTGGACATTTCCAAGGAAAATATAGCTGCATTTGCATTTGCCTCCAGGGCCGCATTGGTTACTATATTTATACCTAGGGCAGTTTTACCCATGGATGGTCTGGCTGCTATCAGAACCAAATCAGATTTCTGAAGTCCTGAAAGCTTCTTGTCCAGGTCTATAAAACCAGTGGTTAGGCCTGTAAGCCCTCCTTGGTTGGCAGCCATTTCCTCTATTTTTGCAAAGCTATCTAGAAGGACTTCATTGATAGGTGCAAATCCCTGCCTATGGGCTCCCTGGGTAATATCAAAGATGTTTTTCTCTGCTTTTTCAATAATTATATTTACATCTTCTGAATCATCATAGGCATCCCCCATGATTTCATTGCTTGATTCAATTAACTTCCTTAATATAGACTTTTCCTTTACAATCTTACAATAATACTCTGCATTTGCACTGGTTGCAATACCCCCAGCCAGGTTTGCCAAATAGCTATATCCCCCTATATTTTCCAGGGTATCCCTTCTTTTTAGCTCCTCTGATAGGGTAATCAAGTCCACAGGCTCACTCTTATTAAAAAGCGAAATAATTGCATCATAAATCTCCCCATTAGCTTCCTTGTAGAAGTCACTGGGGCGGATGATTTCTATTGATGTATTAATTGCTAGCTTGTCCAAGATCATTGAACCTATAACAGATTGTTCTGCCTCAACACTATGAGGTGGTATTCTTCCTATTTGTGTTTCCATTTTCCCACCACTTATTCTATAATAATATTTACCTTTAAATCTGCACTTATTTCAGGATAAACCCTGACACTAACATTTGTGATTCCTGCAGTTTTTATATTTTCTTTAAGTTCTATTTTCCTTCTATCAACATCAATCTTAAATTGAGATTTTAAGGCTTCCCCTATATCCTTTGAGGTTATAGAACCAAAGAGCCTCCCACCCTCTCCACCTTTTCCTTTTATCTCCACTATTACCTTTTCTAATTGTTCTTTAATCTTTAAGGCCTCTTCCTTGTCTGCCTTTTCTTGGGCTTCCTTATTCTTTACTTCTTCCTTCCAAGCCTTTAGATTTCCTGGTGTTGCCTCTATAGCCAATTCTTTAGGAAAAAGAAAGTTTCTTGCATAGCCAGTTTTGGCATTTACCAAGTCTCCTGCCTTTCCTAAACCCTTTACATCTTCTAATAATATTACCTTCATTTTGCTTCACCTTCCTTAAAATATTTATCTATAGCATTTATTAAGTGTTCTTCTGCCTTTAAAAGTGTTACTCCTGATAACTGGACTCCTGCACTTGTTAAGTGTCCTCCTCCTCCTAGACTTTCAAGGATTAATTGAACTGAAATTTCCCCAAGAGACCTACCAGAAATATGGATTTTCCCATTGTTTGGGGTAAGGACAAAGGAGGCCAAGACCCCGTTTATATCTAGTAGCTCATTGGCTGACTGGGCAGCAACAAGGACACCATTTTCCAATTCTTCCTCTAAAAAGCCTATGGCTATCTTGTCTTTGATTATTTTAGATGATTTAATAACCCCTGCCCTGTATATAAAGGTTTCATGGTTTTCCCTAAAGAGTTGTTTCACTGTGATAGTGTCTGCCCCTTCTCTCTTTAAAATAGAGGCAGCTTCAAAGGTCCTAACCCCTGTTTGGTTGCTAAAGTTATTTGTATCTACCATGATGCCTGCCAGAAGGGCCTCTGCTTCAAACTTTGTAAGGTTTATATTATCACTCATATAGGATAGGATTTCTGTCACCAGCTCACTTGTGGATGAAGCATAGGGTTCCAGATAGGTAAGTACAGGGTTCTCTACAAACTCTGCCCCCCTCCTATGGTGGTCTATGATTACAACCTTCTTTGTTAAGGCCAAAAGTTCTGGTGCCTCTGAAAAGCTGGGCTTATGATTGTCTACCATTATTATTAGAGAGTCTCCACTTATAAGGTCTTCCGCACTTTCTGTACTTACAATCTTCTCCAATAAAGCTGGCTGTTTTTCTTTTAACTTATCTAAAAGGTTTTTTATCGAGGGATTTTCTTCATTTAGGATTATGTAGCCACTTTTTCCTCTGTTATCTATTCCCCTAAGAATCCCAATGGCAGAACCCAGGGAATCCATATCTGGATTTTTATGACCCATTACAAACACCTGGTCTGACTGGTCAATTAGTTGCCTTAGGGCATATCCTATAACCCTGGATCTAACCTTGTTTCTTTTCTCCATGGCCTTGGATTTCCCACCATAGAATTCAAAGGCCCCGTTTTTATTTAGGACTCCTTGGTCACCACCCCTACCTAGGGCAATATCTATAGCCACCCTTGCATTATCATGGGCTTCTATGAAGTTTACCCCTGTGGCGGATACACCTATACTTAAGGTTATTGGGATCTTGTTTCCATAGTCCAGTTCCCTAATATTATCCAGTAT
>CAZFIO010000164.1:0-3649 GCA_964519585.1 uncultured Tissierellaceae bacterium | reverse complement strand
TCCCCCATATTCCTTTCATAAATTTCAGTATAATGCTGGTTTATATGTTCATCAGGGCTTATTTGAGCGTCCTTTAAAGAGCTGATTTTAGCTAGGATATTACTTTCCTTATATATTTCCTTGTCCACATCCAGTTCCTTAATACACTCTTTTATTAGGGTGATTTGGTCTGTTCTATCATAGATAGTGAATGATCTATTGTAACCAATTTTGTCTATATCCCTTCTTAAAATCCTTACACAAATAGCGTGGAAGGTTCCAATCCACATTCGGTCAACATAAGTATTTAAAAGTTTTGCAACCCTTTCTTTCATTTCATTGGCAGCCTTGTTTGTAAAGGTTATAGCCAAAATATTTCCTGGGAAAATCTTTTTTTCCTCTATCAAATAGGCTATCTTATGGGTTACCACCCTAGTCTTACCACTACCTGCACCTGCCATTATAAGCAAGGGCCCCTCTGTTTTAAGGACTGCTTCCCTTTGCCTATCATTTAGGCCTTGTAAAAAATCCATTTAACCACCATCCTATGTAATCAATCTCTTATATTATATATTAGTAAATGATTTATTTCCATGAATATCATATTAATAAAAAGAAAAATCCCTAGGATAGTCCGACAAACAAATCATCCTAAGGATCTTATCTTATATGTTAATCCTTGTTTTTTTTATAAAACTTCCTAATTTCTGGAAGGACCTTATTAAATATTTTAACTAATTCAGGATCAAACTGACTTCCTGAACCCTCATTGATAATTTTGACAGATTTTTCAAAACCAAAATCATCCTTATAGGGCCTTTTGGAAGTTAAGGCATCAAATACATCACCTATACTAACTATTCTAGCAGCCAGGGGGATTTCTTTTCCCTTTAAACCCTGAGGATATCCCTTGCCATCCCATCTTTCATGGTGGCCTCCAACTATATCAATGGCAATATTTAAGAAATTCTTGTTAAATATTTTTAAATCATCCTCCATTTTTTCTAGTATGTCCTTACCAATAAGGGTATGGGTCTTCATAATTTCTCTTTCAGCTTCTGTAAACTTTCCAGGTTTTTTTAATATACTATCAGGAATCCCAATCTTTCCTATATCATGCAGGGCTGCATGGTTATTTATATCATTTACAAAGCTTTGTTTTACCCTGTAATCTGGACCCTCATGTAATAATAATTCTTCTGCTAGAAGCCTAGAATACTCTGTCATCCTGGTTAAATGGACCCCAGTAATTCCATCCTTTTCTTCAACCAAATGTGCAAATGCATTGGTCATGGTTGTAAATGTCCTTTTAATTAAATAGGTGGTATTTAAAAGCCCGGAAAGTTCCTGGGCAATTCTTACTCCCAAATCTAAATCTTTTTCATTATAGTTATTTATTTTGGTTGAACTAAAGAATAAAATTCCAAAAACAACATCATTGATAATTAAAGGAAGGATTAAATTGGATTTTACTCCTTCTTCTACAAGTAATCTTAGCTGAAGTGAATGTGGTTTGTCTCTTAATTCTTCTATCAGGTTGTTGGATATCTTTGCTTCTTTACTATCTATAACTTGTTTTAGGCTTGTCTTATGTATATTGGTAGAAAAACCTTCATTTAATAAAACTCGACCGTAGTCAAAACTTCCATGCTCAACAATAATAAGGTCCCTATCATAATCTATATAGGCAATTCCTATCCGGCTTGTATTTGTACTTTTACTAATTATAGATAATAACTTATCTAAGATATCGTCCAGCTTAAACTCTCTGCTTAAAAGTCCTCTAATTTTAGATAAGTACTCCCTTTCCCTAAATATATCCTCAACACCTTTTTTAATCTCTTTATCTTCTTTTGTTGAAACTTTAAAATCGGGTAGCTTATCCGTATCAAAATCATTACTATTTAACATCCTTATACTTTCCATCAAATAATTAATTTTATCCAAGTTGCAAGTCTCCTTTTGAAGTATTTCTATATATATTCTAACATATTATGTAAAAGTATGTATTTTTTTTAAAAAAATAGGTTTATATCTCCTAGAAAAGTTTAAGGAAGGTATCTAGATACCTTACTTAAACTTATTAGTTAGTATTGCTTTAAGTTGTTATCATCTGTGGATTGAGGAGTAACTCCACTAAGATAGTTAAACCTATTTTCTATCATTTGAGCCATGCTTTCAGCATCAGTAGATAGGGTTTCAAACATTTGCTTAGCATTTTGATCGTCTGTATCTAATGAAAATGTTTTTAAGTCTGCTGCAAGTCCCTTGGCACTTGCTAAAGCTGTTTCTAATTTATTTTTTACAGTCATTTGATCCCTCCATATTTTTTTGTTCTACTATTATAGTATTGACCATATAAAAAGAAATATTTATAAATTTATAAGATAATCTTTAAAGTAATATTTTATGGTATAATAGCATGGTTAGATAAAAGATTAGTATATATTTATAAAAAAGAAGGTATAAAATGTTTTTACAAGAAAGTTATGAAAGTTTAAATTCAAATTTAAAAAATATTAGCTATCAATATGTAGACGTAAGAAGTCCTATGGAATTTTCCCAGGGAACTATTCCAGCAGCCATAAATATCCCAATATTTAATAATGAAGAAAGAGACCTAGTAGGAAAAAAATATAAGCGGGAAAGCAAGGATTTGGCAAAACAACTTGGTATAGAAATAGTCTCAAAAAAACTTCCAAGTTTATATGAAAATATAAAGCAAATAGAAAAAGACTTTGATAGGCTAATCCTCTTTTGTTCTAGAGGAGGCTATAGAAGTTCAACCTTAGTCAGTTTTCTAAGTTCTATAGGTCTTAAGGTTACTAAACTAGAAGGTGGTTATAAGGAGTATAGGAATTATATAATTAATAAACTTCCTCAAATAGTTGATGAGATAAACTTTATAGTCCTCTATGGAAATACTGGCACAGGCAAAACCCATATATTAGAAGACTTGAAAGCCTTAGGCTATGATACTCTTGACTTGGAAGCTTGTGCAAATCATAGGGGTTCCATGCTAGGTAGTGTAGGATTAGGAGACCAGCATAGCCAAAAGATGTTTGAATCTTTGGTTTTTGATGCCTTAAATAATAGAAAGTCAAATACAGTCTTTGTTGAAGGAGAATCTAGAAGGATTGGTAAGGATCTTATACCACTATACTTGTTTGAGGCCATGAAGAAAGGAACAAACATAAAGATTACAGCTGATATGGATACAAGGCTTAATAATATCCTAAAAGACTATGTACACAATACTGATGATGAATTAATTGAAGCCTTAGACCATCTTAGAAAGTATTTGGGTAATGAGAGTATAGATAATTATATAGACTTGATTAAATCTAATGATTATAAAACTGTAATCGAAGAATTAATTACTAAATATTATGACCCCTTATATGGTCATAACACTAGAGAATATGAGGCGGTTTTTCATAGTAAAAGTTCTGAAGGCACTGCTAAAGATATAGCAAGCTGGATGGAGAATATAACGATAGTTGAACAATAGTCTAGCTGTGGTCTAGCAATAGTCTAGCGATTGTTTTTGGGGTCCGGCTTTAGGGTCGGCAGTCGACCGCAGGTCGCCCCTACAATTTAAACCATGACATACTCGTAGACCAGCTAGTAAAAGTCAATCTAATAAATAAAAAATAAATAAAAAGATTAC
>CAZFIO010000163.1:0-3652 GCA_964519585.1 uncultured Tissierellaceae bacterium | reverse complement strand
TAAATATCCTTAGCCTATCTTTTACGCCAGGGCAGGCTTTTGGGATAGCTGCATCAACCCTGGTAGGTAGAAGTTTAGGTTCTAGGGACTTAGACTTAGCTGAAGAATATACTAAAGCCTGCAGAAATGTAGGTATTGGGGTATCTACATTTATGGCCTTTATATTCTTTTTCTTTGGAGGTCCAATAGCAGGTCTTTATACTAATAATCAAACAGTTGTAATAGAAGCAAGCAAGGTTTTGAAACTTATAGCGTTTATACAGCCTTTCCAGAGTTCCCAATTAGTCTTAGCTGGTGGACTTAGAGGAGCAGGGGACACAGTATGGACCCTAGTTTCATCCTTTATAGGTATTCTTGTAATACGAGTACTATTAGCATACTATTTTGTTTTAAACCTGGACTTAGGCTTGTCAGGAGCCTGGCTGGCTGTATTTGTAGACCAGTTTGTAAGATGGGTTATGATAACCTTTAGGTTTAAGACAGGGAAATGGAAGTATGTTACTATAAGATAGATTAACAATAGTTAAACAATTGTTAATCAGTAGTTGAACGATAGTTAAACAGTTGTAATTTTAGGGAGTAAAGGGCAATATTGTTTTAGTGAGAAAAACTTTGAAGCATTAATTTTTACCTGATCATTCTGATTTGTGTAGGGGCAAACAGCCTGTCTGCTCACCAGAAACGGAGAAATCTACTCCACCCAGTCATTTCTACTAATGTAGGGGCAGACGACCCTGTCCACCCGCTAGAAATGGAGAAATCCCCTTCTCCCTGTCATTTCGACTGCAGCGTAGCGAAATGGAGAAATCTATATTTTAAAATAATAAAAAGGACTGATAGATTATGAAACCAATCATAGGAATTATAAGCAACCCTATTATTGAAAATAGGGCTATATATAAGATAAATGCCACCTATATAGAAAGAACTGTAGAGGCAGGGGGGATACCTCTGGCCATTCCTTCAAAAATAAATCTAGCTGATTGTGAAAGAATAATATCTACTATAGATGGCCTGATTATCCCTGGAGGTGGAGATATTCTACCAGAATTATTTGGAGAGGAAACTCACCCAAAGGTAATATATGCACTTAAAGAAGTAGACCTGTTTGAAATGGAACTAATCAGATTGGCAAGGAAACATAATAAACCTCTACTGGGTATATGTAGAGGGGCCCAATTGATTAATGTTGCCTTTGGTGGAACCCTATATCAGGATATACCAAGCCAATATAAGGATGAGGTTTGTCATGTGCAAAGTTGGAACAATATAGACCACCCTATGCACAAGGTATACTTGGAGGAAGATAGTAACCTATATAAGATATTTGGTGAGACAGTTTTGGATGTAAATACCCTTCACCATCAATCAGTAAAAGATCTAGGCCAAGGCCTAAGGATAGTTGGAAAGGCAAAGGATGGGGTAGTAGAAGCTATAGAAACAGAAGATGGAATGATTATCGGAGTACAGTGGCACCCAGAAAACCTAGTTCCTAATTATAAGGAATATATGAAGATATTTGAGTATTTAATAGAAAAAAGTAAGGAAGTTAAAGATAAAACAGCAAAAGATTAAATTGAATTAAAAGAAAAAAGGGTGAGCTAATCTCACCCTTTAAATTTTACTTATCATAATCCATAGATTCCTTTAGAAAACTTCCATCCCTAAGTTCACTAAAGGCGAGATTAAGTTCTTCCTTAGTATTCATAACTATGGGTCCACCCCATGATATAGGCTCCTCTAATTTTTCAGAAGAAATAAAAAGAATTTCAGTATTTCCATTTAAAGATTCAAGATTAACAAGATTTCCTTCAGTAAGTTTAATGGCAGTCTTTTCTTCAACTATCTCACCTGCAACCTTGGCATCTCCTAAAAGTAAGAAAACCAAAACAGACTTATCTATTTCTGTATCTATAGAGAGTTTGGTATTTGATTCCAAAAGTATATGGTAGTAATCAAGGGGTAGGTACTTTCCTTGGAAACCCTTATGTTCTTTATACTGGCCACTAATAAGCCTTAGAATTCCACCATCTATAGGTATAACTTCTATAGCCTCTTTTTTAATACTATGGTATTCAGGCCTTGCCATTTTATCTTTAGCAGGCATATTTAACCATAACTGAACTCCAAGCATTCTTTCAGAGGCTGGCAACATTTCTTCATGAAGGATACCTGACCCTGCAGTCATCCATTGAACCTCTCCATCAGAGATAGTATCCTCATTGCCCAAGCTATCCCTATGCATCATATTCCCCCTGGATATAAGACTAATAGTTTCAATCCCCCTATGAGGGTGCATAGGAAAACCTGCAGCATAGTCTTCAGGGTTTAAACTATCAAAGGAATCTAGCATAAGTATAGGATCATAGGACTCTACAGTCCTATTGTTTAAAACCCTAACCAAACTAACTCCAGCCCCATCCTGGGTCCTGTAACCCCTAGCTTTTTCCTTAATCATTCTCTCCAAATCTATCTCCTCCTAGATAATCCTATTTATTTGAACTTATCTTCATATATACCCAATAAAAAACTTGTATTACAATTTATTTACAAGAGGTGTTCAAACAATCCTATAATATAGGACATTATTTTCAAGGTTACTTTCTTTATGGGCCTTACAGGCACAACTTCGATTCCTTCTTTTTCTACATAATAATAATCTTTTGCAACCAATAAGCTCTCTCCAAGGTAGTTTAGAAGGCCTTCTTCTAACTTTTGAGCAGCCTCTTTGCTATGAATTATTACCATGGATTCAGTACTTAAATAGGTGCTTCTTGGATCAGTATTAAATGAACCTAAGGCAAAAATATTGTTATCTATTATAAATGCCTTGGTATGAAGGGAGTCTATAGATTGATATTCATAGAGTTCTATGCCATTATCAACCATTTCCTTTCTATAATTCATATAGCCAGAAAATGCAGGTAAGTTAGGGGAACTTCCCATGGAGTTAGTCAGGGCAGTTATTTTAATGTCCTTAAAGTCTCCTTCACCTATAAAACCTCCCATCATCCGTTTTGTAGGAATGATATAGGGACTTTGAATAAAAATTAATTTCTTAGCAGATTTCATCAGTTATGTTATTTCATACCAAACCCAGGGTTCTTTGGAAAACCTTTCAATAGGATTATTGATAAAAGAAACCTTGTTAGTAGGAAAGGATATAGCTTCCAAATCTATAGTATTCTCAAATATATTTTTGTTTAACTCTCTTGCAAGATTAGATTTTCTTTTAAGGTCTTCATTGACCTGTGCATATTTTTTATATCTAGAATCTGAGGTATTCTTAATTATGGGTTTAGTATATTTGCTATTCCATACAGAATTGAAATAATCCTTCATTTCATAAATAACACTAGTTTTTTCTTCTGGTCTAGTATTGATTAGGATTACATCCCTATCATTGCTAACTTTAGAGTCATACCATTCGGGTGCAAAATATTTATCCCCAATATTTCTACCACCTATAATTGCATACCTATCATCAGCAATTATATACTTATCATGCATACGATTATTGAAGGTCCAGGGCAGAAGAAGATTAGGTACTTCATAAAACCTTAGGTTCATATTGGGATGCCTAGAAATTATATAGATTATAGATTTATGCTCCCGTTTCAGTCCATGAAACATACCATCCAAGAGAAGATTA
>CAZFIO010000162.1:0-3689 GCA_964519585.1 uncultured Tissierellaceae bacterium | reverse complement strand
ATTTTTTGTTTGGACGGCAGTCCTTCATATGGTTTACTAAGATCGTACATTTTGCTGACCTTAGTGTCCCAATCACCTTTCGTTACCATAACCTTCCCTAACCCATTAATCCACATTTTTAAATCGGTATTTTTAATTTTCATCTCAGTTAATACACGCCTCAAAAAAGTATGAATAACGCTTCGGGATATTGGGGCAATATAGTTTTTTATGATGAGATTACATGTCTCTATGAACCTACCGTCATCAAGTATTGAAAAGAGTTCTTCGTGTAGTTTGGTATATCCGAATTCCCTTAATTCGCTCATCAAAACTACCATTCTTTCTATTTGTCGCTTTTCTTTTAAATCCTTTTGTATTTTGAGAATATTATAAAAAGTTGCAAGCCCATATAGTTTTTCTAAGAATGTATATTCAAGAACTTTATCTCCTTGCTCTTTCAGGCCAGACTCGCTTACAGCCTTATAGAAGTTCCTAAGACTACATAAGTCTTTATATTGAATCTTCCCCAAATTATATTTTCTATAAAACTTTACCTCAGCCTCTAATTCGTTTTTTCGTACATCAGTTAAATAAGTTATTATATCTATATACAATTTTGAAATACTTCCACCTTCGTGCATTACAAACGATACATCATGATATACTTGACTTAATCTATAGAAATTAGTGCGAATCTCATCTGTAGGTATATCTTCTTTAATGGAATAGGTATAACGTTTTGAAGGTTTTGCATAATTATTAACAATTCTTACGTTAAACCTATCTTTGAGGATCTTGAATTTTTCAGATGCTTTGTGAATGCCCGTAGTTTTTTGGATATACAAGAGTTTTTCCAAGGTGTTTTCAGATGGATAGATATTCTGAATGATATAAGAGAGATGTTCATATATAGTTGGGGCAATTGTTTTTAATATTAAGTTTCCAAATAACTCCAAATGAGGGTTGATTTCTTTATCAACTTTTGTGTTATCTGTGGCAGTCGCCTGATGCAAGCGGTTTTCTTCTTTAAGTCTATCTTCTACAGTATGGGCAATGTCATTTACCGCTTTAACAGCGATTTCTAAATTTTCTTCGGTAATTGTAATTTCCTCGAGAACATTTTCAATAGTAACGATTGATCCCCGTGATGACTTTTCCTTCTTGCTTTTTACTAAAATTCCTATGGAATCGGCAATTCCCTTCATATCATTAACAACGACTTCTATACATTCTTCGGCAACTGTAATTTTTCTAAGGACATATTCAACAGTAGTAGTTGGCTTCCGTGAGCAAACCCTTTCTTCTACAGTTTCTGGAGTTTCTGAGCAGCCAGCAAAGTATTTCACAGCCTTTGCAACAGATTTCAATGCTTGTAAAGGAGCTTCGATTTTTTTATTAGCTTGTTTAAAAGCTTTATCAAAAAGGATAGCCCTTTCTCTTAAGCATTCCTTTTTTAGAAATACTTCCAGAGATTTTACAGCAGAAGCAGTATCTTTAGTATTCCTAATAGCGGCTTCCCAATGTTTTTCGACATCCTGTGTCTTTCTATGGACGCACGTAAGTGCATCAATTGTTTTTCTAAAAAAACTCTCTGCTTTTGCATCTGGTTGTTTTTCAAAGTTGTTGGAAATCTGCTCCAAAACTTCTTCAGCTTCTTCTATGCATTCCATCGCAGTACTTATTTCCCTAAGGGAAACTTCAAAAGCATCATTTACTTTCTTTGAATAACTTGATTCTTTGGCATCTATTGACGTATCAACGATATAGTTATCCTCTGTCAAAGAATAACTAATTTCATTCATAGACTTTCTGCAGATCTTATATTTTTCTATAGCATCTACAATATCCTCAATTGATTGGTCTTGAATATCTGCTGTCAAAGTATCAGCAATATTTTTCACAACATTTTTACTCGAAATAATATTATCCTTCACATTTTCAATCTTAGAAATAGTGGAGTTAAGGGTAGGGATTAGCAACTTTGAAGGTTTTGTTCTTTTAAACGTTAGTAGAGTCTCTGAGGTATGAATAACGTCTTTTACAGCCTTATTGAGAATTCCCACTGATTTGACAGCTATTATAGTTTTTTCTACAATATCTGCAACATCGGAATCTGTTTTTGAGTTTTTTTCTTTTTTAACTCTTTTTAGATGTTCCATGGAAACTATTACTCGAGCCGTTTCTTGATCTGACATCTCAGAAATTTCATTATCAATTAATTCTAATAAAAAGTCTTTCACTACAATAGTGTCTAGAGACAAATGTTCCCATTTTTCACCGAATTCTTTATCCCATTCATACTTGCATTCTTCCGCAGTACAATCTTGATTACATTTGCTGTACCCTTTGTCTAAACCAAGGAAATAACAATACCTTCTTAAAACATGCTTCTTTCCTTCACTAATCATTTGCCCATCCCCTTTATTCTGCACAAATCTTTATTTCCTTTAAAGGCTCTCTTCAAAAAGGTCTGCATCTATTTGCTTTTGCATATATCCTATTTTACCATAAAGCGGTACAGGTTACAACAGTAAAAACCGATTCTAAAACGAAGGTTTTTGACACATTTTAAAAACGACCCAAAAAGGTGGGTTATGGGATACTTTTCTTTCCCATAACCCGTGCCAAAAACAAAGTGCCGAAAGTCATAGGTTTTTGATACTGCGGTACAAAGTAGACTTACTCACTCCTGTAATTTCTGATATTTCCTTTGCGGTGTACTGCCTTGTATTATATAAAGCCATTGCTTTACTTATTTTTTCGGTCGAGATTTTAGGTCTGCCTCCAAATCTTCCCCTTGCCCTTGCGGCTTTAAGCCCTTCTTTGGTGCGCTCTGCCAATACATCACGTTCAAACTGTGCCAGTGATGATAATATGGTAAAAAGCAGCCGACCCGTTGAAGACTTTGTATCAATACTTTCTTTTAATGAAACCAAGTGTATGTTTCTGTCACCGAACATTTCCACAAGTTCAGACAGATTCTTTACACTGCGCCCAAGGCGTGACAAACTTTCGACAACAATCGTATCCCCGTCTTTAACCTCACTTAGAAGCCTTGAAAGTTCGGGGCGTTCCTTTTTTGTACCTGACATTTTTTCACGATAAATTTTATCCACACCATATCTTTTTAGTGCATCAATCTGCCTATCAAGACATTGCGTGTCTGTTGAAACTCTTGCATATCCGAAAATTGTTTTTATGATAATCTCTCCTTCCATGAAAAAAGAACCCACCAAGTGAGTTCTTTGAATGTTACATGCCTTTTCTAATTCCTTAACCATGTTATAAAGCCTCAATGGCCATATGTAGAGCGGGTAAGAGATATTTAAATCCCTTACCCACGGACTATGGTTGATATATTTTACGAAATACCTTATAATTTGAATCCCAGAAAATCAACTCGTCTTCAGGAGTTATTACTGAAAGGTTATTACCTTTAAATGCGCCTTGAAGCTGTCCTGATAAATAATTTGCTTGGGAGGGGTTATAGTCTACTGACATTACGCTATTTAAATCTATATATTCTGTCATATTACCGGAAGTGTCATACTTATTAAGCTTGTTATCATTTAAAAATACAAACTCATCTGACTGAGTTATAGCTACGAATGAACCGATGTTGTTAGTAATAGCTTCCCCATTTTTATAGATGGTAGAATTATTTGCATAATATACGTCTTGACCTTTGATAATATAATATCGAATAT
>CAZFIO010000161.1:0-3732 GCA_964519585.1 uncultured Tissierellaceae bacterium | reverse complement strand
TAGCCTATCTGGATGATTTATAAACTTGTAGGCAAATTTACCCTTGACACAAAGTAGTCCCTCATTTGGTCCATCTTTGGAAGGCTCTGCCCCTACTACCTTGTTGCCTTTTATCACTAGGTCTAGTTGACAGCCTACACCACAATAGGAACAGGTAGTCTTTACCTTCCTTGTTTCCCATAGCCTAAACTTTTCCTTGGTCTTAGGCATAAGAGCACCTACTGGGCAAACTGAAACACAGTTTCCGCAGGAAACACAGGTGGATTCTGATAGGCCTTGGCCAAAAGGGGTAGCAACTATGGTTTCAAAACCCCTATCTTCAAATCCTATGGCAGAAGTGCATTGGAGTTCATCACAAACCCTTACACAAAGCCCACAAAGTATACACTTATCAGGGTCATAAGTATAAAAGTGGTTACTGGTATCCATAGGTAGGTTTCTTTTTTCACCTATAAAGGTTCCCTTTTTAACCCCATATTCATAACAATAGTCCTGAAGCCTACATTCCCCAGACTTGTCACAGGTTAAACAGTCCTCAGGATGATTGGAAAATAGCATATCCAATACATCCTTCCTGGCATTAAAGACCTTCTTGTTGTCAGTTGTAATCTCCATACCTTCACGGATCAGGGTAGAACAAGATGTAACCAACTTGCCCCTTACTTCCACCAGGCAAAGCCTACAAGCCGAGTGGGCTACTAGCCTATCATCATGACAAAGGGTTGGTATCTCTATACCTATTTGCCTACAGGCATCTAAAATACTTATAGCTTTATCAAATTCATATTGCTTTTCATCTATGGTAATTTTCAAATCATCACCTACTTCCCATCCTCAAGGGATTCAATTTTTTCTAATATTTTATCTACTCCCAGGGCCTGAAGCCAGGAAGTTTCTTCAAATCTTCCATCTTTCTTTATATATGGTTTATCTGGCTTATCAACATAGATTAATTCTGTAGCTAGTCGACCTTCCAAGCAGAGCGGCCTGCCATTGGCAGGTTCCAGGGCCCTGATGGCTATATTCTCTTCTTCCTTACTTAGAACCTCAAAATTACAACCATAATCACAGGACTCACATTTGACTGTAAGCTTATCTCCTTCCCAGGAGCGAAGTTTCCCAAGAACCCTCTTATCTACCAAGGCTCCTACAGGACAAACCACTACACATCTGTTGCAAGATACACAGGTGGACTCAGCAAAACTTTCATCTGTATCCAGTACAATCTTGGTATCATATCCTCTGCCCCCAAAACTCATAACCTGCCTATCAGCCACTTGGCCGCAGCTAAGTACACATTTGCCACAGAGGATACATTTGCTGTTGTCCCTTAGTATATATGGGCTGGAAGTATCCATTAGTTGTGGTCGCATAGCTCCATCGTGTTCCACAAATTTCACATTATACCTGAAGGCATAATCCTGGAGTAAACATTCTCCAGCCTTTTGACAGGTAAGGCAATCATTTGGGTGACTATCCAAAAGTAGTTGTAATATATCCTTCCTAATCTTTTGAATTCTAGGGCTTTCTGTATTAACAACCATTCCCTCTCTAACTATAGTAGAACATGAGGTTTCAATTTTGCTTCTCCCTTCAATCTCAACAACACACATTCTACAGGACCCTGTAATTTCTAAGGTTGGGTCATAGCATAGGGCAGGAATGTCTATATCTAATTCTTTTGCTGCCTTCATGATAGTATAATCAGAAGGAACAGTGATTTTTCTTCCATCTATAGTAAGACTAATATTCTTCAACTCTTCCCCTCCCTATTTCCTATCTACGGCTTCAAACCTACAAACATTAAAACATTCTCCGCATATTATACAGTTATACTGGTCGATTATGTGGAGTTGTTGCCTTTCTCCTGCTATACAGTTTGTTGGACAATTTCTGGCACATAGGGTACAGCCAGTACAGTTTTCATTAATTGTATACTCAATTAAGTCCTTACAGGAAAGAGCAGGGCATCTCTCTTCTTCTATATGAGCTATATATTCATCCCTGAAATACTCAAGTGTAGAAACTACAGGATTTGATGCAGTTTGCCCCAAACCACAAAGGGAGGCTGAACTTATAGTTTCAGCTAGGCTCTCCATCTTTTCTATATCTTCCATTTGGCCCTTACCAGTAGTAATCTTCTCCAGCATCTCCCACATTCTTTTGGTACCTTCCCTACAAGGGGTGCATTTTCCGCAGGATTCTTCCACAGAGAAGTCTAGGAAGAACTTGGCTATATCAACCATACAATCATCTTCATCCATAACAACCATGCCACCAGAACCCATAATGGATCCAATCTTTGCCAGAGACTCAAAATCAACTGGCGTGTCCAAAAGGTCTTCAGGTATACAACCTCCAGAAGGTCCTCCTGTTTGCACAGCCTTAAACTTCTTACCTCCAGGCACACCTCCACCCAAGTCATAAATAATCTCCCTTAGGCTCATTCCCATAGGAACCTCAACCAAATCGGCCCTTTCAACCTTACCAACTAGTGCAAATACCTTGGTCCCAGGTGATTTCTCTGTACCTATATTCTTATACCAGTCTACTCCCCTTTGGAAGATGACAGGTATATTTGCCAGAGTTTCCACATTATTTATAATGGTAGGTTTTTGCCAAAGTCCCCTATGGGCTGTCCTGTATATTTTTGTCCTTGGCATACCTCTTTTTCCTTCTATGGATTCAATCAAGGCAGTACCTTCACCACAAACAAAGGCTCCAGCACCTAACCTTAATTCTATATCAAAATTAAAGCCAGTTCCGAAAATGTTTTCGCCTAAAAGGCCAGTTTCCCTAGCTTCTTCTATGGCATGCTTCAGCCTTTGAACTGCCACAGGGTATTCTGCCCTTACATAGATAAATCCTTCATCAGACCCTATCGCATACCCAGCTATGGCCATGGCCTCAAGTACAGAGTGGGGGTCTTTTTCCAATATTGATCTATCCATAAAGGCACCAGGGTCACCCTCATCTGCATTACAAATTATGTATTTCTTATCTGCATGGTAGTCATAGGCTGTCTCCCATTTAATCCCTGCTGGGAAACCTGCACCACCCCTACCCCTTATTCCAGAGTCCTTAACTATATCTATAACTTCCTTAGGGGTCATAGATGTAAGAGCTTGGCCTAGGGCCCAGTAGCCATCCATTGCTATATAATCATTAATATTTTGAGGGTCAATAATACCACAGTTCTTAAGGGCAATTCTTGTTTGCTTCTGGTAAAAATCTCCCTTTAGTGTAATATATTCACCATCAAAAATATATTTGTCTTCTTCTTTCAATCTTTTTTCAAGAAGAGGTCTATATTCCTTTTTCCTGTTTTTTAGTTCTTCAAAACTAATCATATCTCCACCTCCTAATACTTTCTAAGAATCTTTTTAATATCCTTTTTTGTTACATTTGGATATACATCTTCATTTATGGTAAAGACTGGCGCTAAGCTACAGTCTCCTAAACATCTAGCCTCTATTATAGAGAACTTTAAATCTTGGGTAGTATTGATACCATTTTCTAAACCTAGGTTTTTTTGTATTTCTTCAAGTATCCCTTGGGCTCCCTTTACATAACATGCAGTACCCAGGCATACAGAAATTTTATTTTCACCCATTGGTATGAAAGTAAATTGGGAATAAAAAGTGGCAACACCGTAGATTTCTGCCAATGGTATATTTAATCTTTCCGAAACTAAGTTTAACATTTCCTTAGGTAGATAACTAAACTTATTTT
>CAZFIO010000160.1:0-3734 GCA_964519585.1 uncultured Tissierellaceae bacterium | reverse complement strand
CAAAAGAACTGTAGAAGGAGATTTAGGCTTGAGGTGCTCAGCAGTATCTGTAATGGAAGCTGCGGGAACAAGAATGCTGAAAAAATACCTAGATATAGATAAATACCATGTAGAAGAGGAATTTAACAAACGATATAATAACACATCCTTTTTACCTCTAGAGGAAAAGGATATTGAATTTGATGAAGCTATGGCCAAGATATGTGCTGATATTTCAATGAAAAGACACGCTGGAATTGTAGAATCCGTTTACTCACCCCTAGGCTCTATGTATGCTCAAACGGGGAAAGATTTAATGGAGCTACCCTATATAATAGGAACTGGCGGAGTTATAGTAAATAGCAAGAACCCTGAAGAAATATTAAGGGCCACTAGCTTTACTATGGATGACCCAGAATCCCTAAAACCAAGAAATGCTAAGTACCTAGTAGATAAGGATTATATCCTATCTTCCATGGGACTTTTAGCCATGATAGATGAAGATATGGCAGTAAGAATGCTTAAAAAATATATTGTTAAAAGTGGAGGTAATATAGATGAATTTGAAGAATAAAAGACTTTCAGATGAACAATTTTTCAAAGTAAGAGAAGAAGTTCTTGCCCAATGGCCCACTGGTAAAGACGTAGACCTTCAAGAAGCGGTAGATTTTCTAAAAAAGGTTCCTGCAGAGAAAAACTTTGCAATTAAACTTGAAAAAGCTAAAGAAGAGGGAGTAACACTTGCACAACCAAGAGCTGGAGTTGCTTTAATAGATGAACACATAAAGCTACTTAATTTTCTAGATAAAGAAGGTGGAGCAGATTTCCTACCTTCAACCATAGACTCCTATACAAGACAAAACAGGTACGAAGAATGTCAAGTTGGTATAGATGAATCATTAAAGGCTGGCAGATCATTGCTTAATGGATTCCCGGCAGTAAACCATGGGGTAAAAGGTTGTAGAGAAGTATATGAAAGTGTAAATTTACCACTACAAGCAAGGCACGGTACACCTGATTCAAGGTTACTAGCTGAAATTATCCATGCTGGTGGTTATACATCCAATGAAGGTGGAGGAATTAGTTATAACGTTCCTTATGCAAAGGGAGTTTCTATAGAAAAGTCCTTAAGAGACTGGCAGTACTGTGATAGACTCGTTGGTTTTTATGAGGAGCAAGGAATTAAAATCAACAGGGAACCATTTGGACCTTTAACAGGAACCCTAGTACCACCATCCACATCCAATGCTGTAGGAATACTAGAGGCACTTTTAGCTGCTGAGCAAGGTGTTAAAAGTATAACAGTTGGTTATGGACAGTGTGGAAACATAGTTCAGGACGTAGCGGCAGTAAGGGCACTAGAAGAACAAACAGAAGAATACTTAAAGAAATTTGGTTACAATGATGTAGTAGTTACTACTGTATTCCACCAATGGATGGGTGGCTTCCCAGAAGACGAATCAAAGGCCTTTGGTGTAATCTCACTAGGTTCTATAGCAGCAGGACTGGCTGGAGCTACAAAAGTTATAGTTAAAACTCCTCACGAAGCTATAGGAATACCAACTAAAGAAGCCAATGCTTCAGGTATAAGAGCTACAAAAATGGCACTTAACCTACTATCAGGTCAACAACTACCTATGAGCAAGGAATTAGAACAAGAAATCAATATAATAAAGGCTGAAACCAAATGTATGCTTGATAAGGTATATGAAATTGGTGGAGGAGACTTTGCTATAGGAACTGTAAAGGCTTTCGAACAAGGCGTTATAGATATACCATTTGGTCCATCAAAATACAACCTAGGCAGAATGATGCCAGCTAGGGACAACAAGGGTGCAGTAAGATACCTAATGACAGGAAATATTCCATTTACACAAGAACTAAAAGATTTTAACCAAAAAGCCCTAGAAGAAAGAGGTAAGTTTGAAGGAAGAGAAGTAGGATTTAGCATGACTGTAGATGATATATTCGCAGTAGGAAAAGGTGTCCTAATAGGAAGACCAGAAGATAAATTTACAAAAGAAGGTTAATCTTTAATATATTTAAAAATATAATTGGAGGGATTAAGATGAAAATTGTAGATGTAATTTGTTCAGAAGGGAAAACTGGTTTTTACTTTGATGATCAGAAGGCTATCAAAGCTGGTGCAAAGAATGATGGTTTACTATATGTAGGTGAACCCAAGACAGAAGGATTTACTGCTATAAGACAAGCTGGAGAAAGTATATCAGTACTACTAGTTCTAGAAGATGGGCAAGTTGCTCATGGTGACTGTGCTGCTGTTCAATACTCAGGAGCAGGTGGAAGGGATCCACTATTCCTAGCCAAAGACTTTATACCTATAATTGAGGGAGAAATTAAAGATAAAATTGTCGGAAGAGATGTAGTAGATTTCAAAGAATTTGCAGAAGAAATTGACCATATGCAAGTTGGAGGAAAAAGACTTCACACTGCTATAAGATACGGTTTAACTCAAGCAGTTCTTGATGCATCTGCTAAGGCAAAAAAAGTAACCATGGCCGAAGTAATCAAGGAAGAATATGGAACAGGAGTAGATTTTAAAAGAGTACCTATATTTACACAATCAGGTGATGATAGATATACAAACGCTGACAAAATGATTATTAAAAAAGCAGATGTACTACCTCACGGATTATTCAACAATGTTGAAGAAAAATTAGGCTTAGAAGGCGAAAAACTTATAGCTTATATCGAATGGCTAAGAGACAGAGTCCTAAAAAATAGGGTTTCTGAAGACTACCATCCAGTATTCCATATAGATGTTTATGGTACCATAGGAGAATTACTGAATGATGATATTGAAGCAATGACTGAATATCTTGGAAAATGCGAAGAAGCAGCAAAACCATTTACTCTAAGAATTGAAGGCCCAATGGATGTTGGTGCTAGAACTGCCCAAATGGAAGCTATGAGAGACTTAAGGGCTAACCTAGAAGAAAAAGGAATAACCGTAGAACTTGTAGCAGATGAATGGTGTAATACACTTGAAGATGTAAAATACTTTGCTGACAATAAGGCTGGACACATGATTCAAGTAAAAACACCAGACCTAGGTGGAGTAAATAACTCTATAGAAGCAATTTTATACTGTAATGAAGTTGGACTTGGTGCTTATCTAGGTGGTACTTGTAACGAAACAAATAGAAGTGCTGAAATCTGTGCAAACATTGCTGTTGCTTGTGGAGCTACTCAAGTACTTGCTAAGCCAGGTATGGGTGTGGACGAAGGTATCATGATTATAAACAATGAAATGAATAGGGTATTAGCATTAGCTAGTAGAAGAGCATAAACTTTATTTAGCTTAGTAAAACTGAATACGCCACCTCCTTGGAGGTGGTGTATTAATCTGAAAGGTAATTATTAGCTTATAATATAATATATAGAAGGTGGTTAGGAAATGAAAGAAATTGATGTAAGTGTTATAACCAAAGAAGTAAAGAGAATGGCAATAGAAGCAAACTATTTTTTACCTGATGACGTTATGGAGGCTTTGAAAAAGTTCAAAAAAAATGACAAATCCGAATTAGCAGCGTCAACTATAGGTAAAATTATAGAAAATGCTGAAATAGCTAAAAATGACCATGTTCCAATGTGCCAAGATACAGGTATGGTTATAGTTTTTGTTGAGATAGGCCAAGATGTCCATGTAGTTGGTGGATCATTGGAAGAAGCTATAAATCAAGGAGTAAGAGAAGGGTACGAAGAAGGATTTTTAAGAAAATCAGTAGTTAAAG
>CAZFIO010000159.1:0-3737 GCA_964519585.1 uncultured Tissierellaceae bacterium | reverse complement strand
CCACTGTCTTAATAGATTCTAAATCATTTATATCATCACCTATATAGGCTATTTGATCCATGCTTATATTTCTTTTTTTTGCAATTTCTTTCACAAGGGGTAATTTATCCTTGATTCCAAGGTAATATTCTCTAATACCAAGTTTTTCTGCCCTATTTTTTACTAGGCTAATGTTTTCACCAGTAATGATTATGGTATCTATCCCTGCTTTTCTTAGTAGGGATATTCCCATGCCATCCTTTGTATTGAACTTTTTTAATTCATCACCAAATTCCGAATAATACATGCCCCCATCTGTTAAGACCCCATCACTATCTGTTATAAGGAGTTTTATCCTACTAAATCTTTCTTCAAGGTTAGATTTTTCTACATTTCTTTTTTTCAGTAGCTCCTCAACAATAATCCAGTCAGATGGTTCATCTATTTCAAAATATGTCTCCTCATCCATTTCAACTATGCCGATTTTTCCAGATATCCTATTTTTTGTTTCTAATAGATTTTTCCTTGATGTTATATAAAATGCTCCATTTTCTACTAAATAACCCTCAAAATCCTGCCTCATATGTCTATTGAAATAATCATAGTTTACTGGCTTGTAAATACTCTTTTCCTCTTCCCATATAAAACGCTTTTGTCTTACAACAGAAAGAACACTATTATAATCATCAGAGTATAGTTTGTCAAATCCCCTATCTATATCTACTGATCTTATTAATGGTGAAGTTGCCTGTATTAAAACCATATTTTTAAAGGTACGGTTTTCAGCAAATTCAAGCATGGCTGATTCAGTGGTTGATTTATCCCCTGCTGTTTCCTCACTTCTTCCTACAACTTCTAGTTTGTCAGAGCCGTATGCCTTCACAAGATCTCTTATGACTTGGCTATCTGTTGATACATATACCTTGTCCACATGGATTGATTTTATCGCTGCATCTATTGCCCAATATACCAGAGGTTTGCCATTTATGGGTTTTATATTCTTAAGTGGTATTGACTTGCTTCCTCCCCTTGCGGGTATAAAGGCTATGTTTTTGTATTCCATTTTATTTCCCCTTGTACTTTAGTTTATCTCTTTGGACCTTCTCTATATCTAAGATTTCTTCCTTCTTATATTCAAGGGCTTGTGCCACATTTCCTAGGTCCTTGACTAGTGTCTTCATGTCTTCTGGCTCTAATGAGGCTGAGTGGTCTGTACCCTTCCAAGTCCTATCTAGGGTAAAGTGCCTCTCTATATATTCAGCCCCTAGAGTAAAAGCAGCTATATCTACTGCTGTTCCAAGGTGGTGACCTGAAAAACCAATAGCTTTAACCTTGTCTTGATATTTTTCCTTAAATTTGTTTATTTCTAATAAGGCTACATCTTTAAAGGGAACTGGGTAGCCTGATGTGCAGTTATATAGGACAATATCCTTGTTTCTTCCCTTTTTTTCAGCTAATTCTATGATCTTTTCTGCTTCGTTTACAGTAGTCATACCTGTGGAAATATGGATTTCTCCCCTATAGTTGTCAAATAAATATTCCAACATTTCAAAATGGGTATTCATGGCTGAAGGTATTTTAATAAATTTAGGATTTATACTTGTTATTTCCTTAGCTGAAGTCATGTCCCATACAGATGTACTATAAATAATTCCGTATTCCTCACACAGTTCTTTTAGCTCTCTATTTTGTTCTAAATTTAGCTCTAAATATTCCCTATGTTCTCCATAGGTCTCCCCATAGGAGTTGATGGGGTTTGGGTGTGGTGAATTATACTCTTCTTCTGAAAGTAGTTCTTTATTGTTTCTTTTTTGAAACTTTACTGCATCTACCTTGCAATAGATTGCCGCAATTTTAATCATTTCTTTAGCAATATCCATTTGGCCCTTATGGTTACATCCTATTTCTGCTATTACTATTGGTTTTTTCATGTTTTTCCCCCTAACTGTTAATATATTTATTGATGACGTCATTCATATCACTATATATTGGTCCTATATCTTCAATATCTTTTTCACAGCTTTCAATAAACTTTCTAAAACTTCTTGCTATTGCATTACCTTTCTTTTTTTGATCTGTTATTTCATTTAATTTATCGATACTATTAGCTAATTCTTTGTATTCTACCCTATTCATTGGAAGTATGAAGATTTTATAGAAATCATTGCTTTCAATTCTTCTTAGTTCCCTATCCAGTTTTTTATATAGTTTCTCAGCTTGATTGAAATTTCTATTGATTATAGCATTTTCTATTTTAGTTATTATAACATTGTAATTTCTATTAATTTCTAAAACTTTTGAATAGGCCCTGTCCATCTTTAGACTTTGAGAGTATAGAAAATCTTTATTGTAGCTAGTTCTATTTCCATCAAGCCAGTTTTCTACTACTAGCTTTTTATTTAAACGATTCTTCATTAGCTCTGATAGCTCAATAAAGTCTGCACCTTCTATTTTTGCTCCACCTTTTGTAGTATTGATTACCCTTATTCCATTTAATTGTTCTATATAGTTTTCCATTTGCAATCTCATAGAATTGAAACCTTCGTTTGTAAATACTTGATTCCCGTACACATCGAGCACCTGAATCAGATTCTTCTCATCTTCTTCTGTTAGGTCTTTTCTGTAGCTTATACCATCAGCATAAGTCTTTTTGCCGATGTATGCTAGGTTTTGTCCTACTAGTATAATTGGATTAAAACCTAGCTCATATAATAGTTGAACTGTGACTACTGATATTGAAGGTGCATCATAAACAAATTCCGCATTGTCGCTACCTTCGTTTCTTAAATAATACTGCGCTATTGGATCTTGAGATGTTATCATATGATACTTTTCCCCAGGATAGTCCATTAAAGTTTTCTTGCCAACAGATGTGCCAAAAATAATTGGAACTTCCGTAATCTTTTTGCTTTTAATTGTCCTAAATATATGATGGTTAGTTGGTTTTGGATCGTAAGTACAGACAGCGTGGGGGGATATATTGTAGTGGATTAGGGTATTTATTGCTGAGCCTACGCTAAATATATAGGCAAGTCCTTTTTCCTTTATATACCTGATATTTTCAATCTCTTCATTGAGAGATGGGCCTGCTGCTACTATTAGGGCAGGTTTAGCTTTGAACTCTCCTTTTTTCTCTACTAAGATATTGGGACTAGACAGTACTTCCCCAAAATTCCTTATGCTATTGGTTATCCATCTCTTTTGGAATTTTAATTCTGCTCCTAGATTGATCTTCTTGTCCGCAACAGTTTCCTTAAACAATTCTAAGAACCTCTTATATTGGTTTGGAAATATATTAATATGGCTATTTAAATTAACATGTAGTATATTTTTACTGGACTTATCTATTAACTCATTTAGAAAAGTTGTAGTAGCCTCCTGGTCCTTACCCAATACGATATTCTTTAATTTCTTGGAGGGAAGCCTTTGCAGGGACCTATAGGATAGATAATTGTATAGGACTTCTGCCACTGGCTCATATATATAGTAGTTTACATCTGGGTATCTTTCTAGAAACAAGTCTATATGGTAGCCAAGGCCTGTACCATAGAAGATGACGGTAGTTTCTCTAGCTATGTCCTTATATTCACCTATTAAGGTTTCTGCCTCTCTGATTGGGTTATACTTGCTATGCAAATACAAGCTTTTCCCATCCCTTTCAACCCTCATGGTCTTGTTCCCATGCCTTGTATCCTCTATATGGATTAATTTGTCATTGAGATTCTTTTCAGCTTCTTTTATCATCTCCCATGTATTGG
>CAZFIO010000158.1:0-3740 GCA_964519585.1 uncultured Tissierellaceae bacterium | reverse complement strand
CCTTCTCTTTTATAGTCAAGTAATAGGTTAATTACTATTACAGTTATTATACCTTCAACAATGGCTAGAGGGATTTGTGTTACTGCAAATACTGATAGGAATTTCCCCAAGGAGCCCATAAATCCACTAGTTGCATCTGGAAAGGCTAGGGATAACTGTATGGCAGTTACTACATAGGTAAGCAAATCACCCAAGGCAGCAGCTAAAAATACTGCTAAAGAATTGTTACCATCCTTCTTCTTAAGTAGTTTATAAATCCCATAAGATACTAGGGGTCCTACAATAGCCATGGAAAAAGTATTTGCTCCCAGGGTAGTAAGACCTCCATGGGCCAATAATAGTGATTGAAATAAAAGTACTATAAGTCCAATGACTGAAATAGCTGTAGGTCCAAATAAAATAGCACCTAGACCTACTCCTGTTGGATGGGAACAGGATCCTGTTACTGAGGGAATCTTAAGAGCCGACAGGACAAAAACAAATCCCCCTGCCAAGGCTAGTAAAATCTTCTCATTGCTATCCCCTGATAAAATCTTTGAAATGTTTTTAAAGCCTACTAACAAAAATGGTAATGATAGTACCCCCCAAAATATTGCCCATTTAAGTGGAAGAAAACCTTCCATAATGTGCATAGCATGACCTACACTAGGGGTAACTAACAAAAGCCCTAGTATAAGTAAGGACACAGTTCTTTTCTCCTTCATTTTTCTTTCTCCCTTCATTTTTTTATATAATAATTAATTATTACTTAAGTCTTGAAAAATCCTTAGGAGCTTTCTATTCTTTTCCCTATCCTTAATGGCAATCCTAATATGGTTTCCATCAAGGCCTGAAAAACTACTACACTTCCTAATAACTATTCCCCTACTTAAAAAATACTTAAAGACATAATCCTCATCCCAATTTTCAAGCCTTATAAGAATATAATTTGTATGGGTCTTGTAGACCCTTATTCCCCTTATCTTTCTTAGACCTTCCAGAAGAAAGTTCCTTTCTTCTTCTATATAGGCCTTGGATCTTTCTATAAAGTCCCTATCCTTGAAGATAAACTGTCCTGCTATATCCCCTAGGGAATTTACAGACCAGGGTAACTCTAGCTTTTCTATTTCATCAACCTTATCTATAGAAGCACAAGCATAGCCTAGCCTTATGCCTGGCAGGGAAAAGAACTTTGTAGCCGCCCTTATTATCCCTACACCCTCATAGGCCCTATCCTTGAAAATTTCAATACTGTCATAGTCCTCTGGACAAAATTCGTAAAAGGCTTCATCCAAAAGCAAGTAGGCTCCAACTTTCCTAGTAATCCTATATAGGCCTAGCAAGGTCTCCCTTCCTATTCTTAGGCCAGTTGGGTTATTTGGATTTCCTAGTATTAGAAGATCACCAGCCTTTATTTTTCCCTCTAAATCCCTTAAATTAATTTCAAAATCCTCATTATATGAAATATATTCAACTTCCTTCTTGTGGACCAGAGCTCTGAGCTCATACTCTGCAAAGGCTGGTCTAAAGATAAGAACCCTAGAAGCTGTCATAATAAAATTATCTATGATTTCAACAGCCCCATTGCCAACCAAGATATTTTCAATCCCACACTTCAAATATTCAGCTAGGGATTTTTTTAGTTTTCTATAGTGGATATCTGGATAGGCTGTAAGGCTAGAAAAACCCTCAATAAGTTTTTCATCCAATCCTTCTGGTAGGCCTAGAGGATTTATATTGCTGCTAAAATCTACTAGCTCCCCCTTATAGAAATCCTTAAAGCTTAGTGTATCTCCCCCATGTATCATCTCTAACCCTCCTAGGTAATTTTATAAGGTATAAAATAAGGGCATCCGCTTATCTCATCCCGGTAGATATGGGCTTCTATCTTGAAAATTTCCCTTAGTAGGTTTTCCCTAATAGTAGAATCTGGGTTTCCATAATGCTGGACCTCCCCCTGGCTTAAAACATAAATTTCATCTGAATACCTGGCAGCCTGGTTTAAATCATGGAGAACCATAATCACAGTCAAACCTAAGGTCTTATTCAGCTCCTTGATTAATTCAAGGATTTCTACCTGAAAGGATATATCAAGAAAGGTAGTTGGCTCATCTAAAATTAATATATTTGGCTTTTGAGCCAGGGCCATGGCTATCCAGGCCCTCTGCCTCTCTCCACCAGATAAGGAATATAAAAGTCTTTGACTATATTGGCTAAGTCCTGTGTTTTCTATTGCCCAGGTGACAATCTCCTTATCAGTCCTAGTAAGTTTTTTCCCAAAACCCAGGTGAGGGTATCTGCCATAGGACACTAGGTTTTCTACTGATAAATCCTTAGGGGTTCTTTTAATTTGAGGAAGCACTGCAATTTCCTTGGCTAGATATTTATTTCCTAGACTAAGGATATCCCTATCCTGAAAGTATATACCCCCACCGCTAACCTTTACAGACCTACCTATGGCCTTGACCAGGGTGGATTTTCCTGAACCATTGGGTCCTATAATACTAACTATAGACCCCTGGTCTATTTTTATATTTACATCCCTTAAGGCAACTTTTTCACCATATTTAACTGTAAGCTGTCTTGTTTCTATGTAAGCCATTATAATCCCTCTTTTTGCCTTAGTATGTATAAGAAAAATGGTCCACCTATTATTGACATTATAATACCTACAGGTATTTCCATTGGGGCAAATAGGACCCTTGATAAGGTATCACAAATCATAAGAGTGGAAGCTCCTAGAAGGATGGTTCCAGGAAATAGATACCTATAATCCGATCCTAGAAGCAGCCTGGCCATATGGGGTACTATAAGTCCAATAAATCCCAAGAGACCAACTATACTTACGGCACTCCCTGCTAAAAGGGAGGATAAGATTATAAAAGTCAATCTAGTTTTTTCAACATTAAGTCCTAAGCCTGTAGCAACCTCATCTCCTAAGGCTAAAATATTTAATTTGCTTGGTAGGAAGAAACTTGATATAAGCCCAATAATGGCATAGGGTAGAATCATCTTAAAATCAAGCCAGGTTATGGCTGATAGACCACCAACCATAAAATTTATAGTACCAGAAACCTTTTCTGGAAAAAAAGTCATAAGGGCATTTGAGCCAGCAGAAAATATAGAGGAAACAGCTACCCCGGCCAATATTAGCCTAGTAGGCTGTGCCCCCTCTTTCCATGCTAGTATATAGACTATAAGTGTGGCAAAGAGGGCTCCAGAGAAGGCGGCCATAGGCACTAAATAATAATATTGGGGAAATATTATTAAAATTATTAGTGCAAATAGGCCTGCCCCTGAAGATACTCCAATTATATTAGGTCCAGCTAGGGAGTTTCTCATTATCCCTTGGAGGATTACTCCTGATAATGATAGGCAAATTCCTACCAAGGCTGCAACCAAGGTTCTTGGAATCCGCACATTCCAAATAATTTGGAAATTTGAACTTTCTTTGAAGAAGATAGATTTTACAATCTCCCCTGGACTTAACTTAACAACACCATTGCCAACACTCAGAAAAAAGCTGCTTATAAAAATCCAAAACAAGATGGATATAATTCCTATTTTATTAAATCCTTTTCTTTTAAACTTCATAAATTTCTCCTAGACTTATTTGAAAATATCTGGATAAAGAATTTTAGCCAATTCCTCATAGGCCTCACCATATCTATCATTGGCCTTGTAGAGGTAAAGATCCTTAGGCATGATAAGATACTTCTTATTTTTGACTGCTGATAGGGAGGCCCAGGCAGGGTTAGATT
>CAZFIO010000157.1:0-3758 GCA_964519585.1 uncultured Tissierellaceae bacterium | reverse complement strand
AAATCGATAGTGGAGTGGGTTTTGACAGTCAGAACCTTCAAAAGTCGACGGTGTTCGGTAAGGGAGGTTATGGCATAGAAAATGTTAACGAGAGAATCAAGCTTTCATATGGTGATAATTATGGAGTCAAAATAGAGAGTGTCAAGGGAAAAGGGACATCAGTTCATATTAGAATGCGTAAGGAAATATAAGATGTTAAACAAAGCTGAGAAATAAAGGGACTTCTAAATGTTTAAAAAATTAAAAAGAATGAATTTTGTGTTTTTGTCTTTATTCCTTGCCCTGTTCTTGATTATAGGAAATACTGTGATTATTGTTGTTTTGAAAAAATCCATGACCGACTTTTCTATTTCTTTGATTGAACATAGTTTTTCTTTGTATGAACAAAATATACTTTCTGCCATGAGTTTATGCGAAGAGACAGCTAATCTTTTTACAATGAATCCTAAGGTGATATCTTCTCTAAAAAATGGCTATAGTAGGGTAGAAATTCAATCAATTTTAAATAGTATTAAGGTTGCAGATCCCAGAATCATCGGGGCAACAGTATATGGCAAAGATAGACAAATGAGTACCGATAACTTGAGTGTAATCCCCTTGGCAGAAACAGGTATAGATTTAGACTTTGAAGATACGGATGAACCAATAGATATCTGGGTTAACAGGAGGGACAAACTCCCTCTTGGAAGTTTTACTTACAATGGACTGAAAGACGGTGTTTTTACAAAAATAAAACCTGTTCTAGACTTTGACGATAATGTTATTGCTTTTATTTTTATAGATATAGACGCAAGAGCCCTAGTGAGCACTGCCAATCTGGAGAAAAATAATATTTATCGCAATATTACCACTACAATCTCGAGTGAAAATAGTTCCGGGAAGGTTGGTGGCGAGGGCGAGAAGGCAAAACCAGAAATGGAAGAAAACAATTTTTTTAACTTTATCATTAGTCAGCATATACCAGAAAGTAATATATACATCAATCATAAAGTGGAGACAAATATAGAAAGTAGCCTAAGACGTTTCTACCTTCTTATAATGCTCATCAATTTTGTTATTGTTTTATACGCTATATTTTATGTACGTCTTATCACACAAAGCATCCTTGAACCCCTTACTGATTTATATAATAAAATGAAAAGGTACCCTTTGTTTAAAGATAAGATAGTAGAGGATAATTAAGCTTTTAAAGGATTTAGCCCATTTACCTACCCAATCATAGGTTGGTGATATTTCTAATATACTGTTTGAATTGTATACTAAAATATATGATGTGTAGATTAATCAAAAAGAGAACAGATAAAAGAAATTTCCTATCTTCCACTGAAACAAAAACTCTGGCTTTGGATGAGGGGGCTTATCTTTCTGGTAGAAAACCCTTTTTTAGAAGGGGATTTGTCAGCAAGAATATTTCCGCCTGGTTTCTACTGATTCCGGGTCTTCTTCTGACAGCCCTAATGATTTGGCATCCTTTACTCTCAAGCATTGTTTTCTCTTTTTTTAGAACAAAAGGTTTTTCATTTGAAGAATTTATATGGTTTGAAAACTATAGACAGGTCTTTAATGATCCTGCTTTCTTGAGCGCCCTTAAGAATTCTTTTTTATACATTATCTGGTCCTTGCTGATTGGATTCTCTCTGCCTTTGTTTGTTGCAATAATTATCAATGAACTTGTAAGGGGCAAGGGTTTCTTTAAATTTTCTGTATATTTCCCTACAATGGTTCCAGGTATTGCGGTTTCCATGATGTGGTATTTCCTTTATGACCCTAACCCGGGAGGAATCCTCAATTCCCTATTGGGGCTTATGAAAATACATCCTTCACAGTGGCTACAAAACCCATCTCTGACAATACCCTTGATTGTCATATCCCTTACATGGAGAAATTTTGGTGGTACAACCCTCATATATTTGGCTTCTTTACAGGGGGTTAACACGGGCCTTTATGATGCAGCCCAAGTGGATGGTGCCGGTGTTCTCAAAAGGATTAGACATATCACAATACCACAATTGTCAGGAGTGATTGGATTGATGTTCGTTCTCCAGATTGTAGGAGTCTTCCAGATAATGTCAGAGCCTCTGGCAATGACTGATGGTGGTCCCAACAATGGGTCTTTGAGTCTCATGCTTCTCAGCTATTTTTATGGTTTCAGATTTCTTAGAGTGGGACGTTCCATGGCCCTAAGTGTTATAACATTTGTAATTTTATTTATAATGACATATTTTTATCAGAAACTCCAAAAAAAACACGAATGAAGAAAATTTCAAATGGGGTTTTAAATAGAAATAAGAGACACATAAATAAAGAGATATTTAGGATATCGCAAATACTGGAAGTGAACGTCAATAATAAAGAGAGTATCAAATGGGAACAAAACAAAAAACAATAGGCATAAAAAAGAGAAGCAATCATTTCTCTGGTAAAGATAGTGGTTTATTATATGCTACTGATTGGAATAAGACCTCTGTAAAACTCGGATATTCATTGGCGGTAGCCTTTCTCATTGTCCTAGCTATGATTTGTCTTCTCCCGACAATCTGGATACTAATCTCTGGAATGAAAGACATTAAGGAATTCTATCTTGTACCTCCTAGGATTATCCCAGAGAAACTATATCCGTCCAAAATAATTGACACTTGGAAGAAGATTAATTTCCTCAAGTATTATATAAATACTCTCGTTCTGGCCCTTGGTTCAGTTGTTTTTGCTATAATTTTTAATGGTTTGACCGGCTATGTGCTTTCAAAACTAAAGCCTCCTGGCAGTGCCTTCTTGCAAACAGTTTTTTTCTGGACGCTTCTTTTACCTGCCACTCTGAGCATAGTCACATTGTATAAGAATATAATTAGTATGCCGATTTTAGGCTTAAACCTCTCCAATACTTATATTCCAATGTGGATGCTGGCGGGGGCGAGTGCATATACTATCCTTGTTTTTAAGAACTTCTTTGATACAATTCCAATTTCTCTCGTGGAGGCGGCAAAGATAGATGGAAGCGGTAATCTGGGAATATTTTTTAAGATAATATTTCCCATGAGCTTGCCTATATTTATTGTGGTGACAATTTTTACAATCAACGGGACCTGGGGTGATTTCCTCCTCCCGTATATCATAATAAATGACCCTGACAATTATCCTATTATGGTCAAAATTTTTACTATGAAGGGTGCCACAGGTTTTTCCATTGATATTCAATATATATCTGTGGCTTTGTCCATAATACCACCTGTAATTCTTTTTCTTTTCTTTCAAAAGCATATAATGCATGGTTTTGTCTTGAGTGGGATTAAAGAGTGAGGCTTACCAGAAGATTTTTATTAAATTCACGCAGATTGTTTAATAGTTAGTAATCTCTATAAACAGTGCCTAAGAGGCAGTAATTTTACACGGATTGCTTAAAAGTCTAATCAAATAAATCATGAGAGCAAAATCGAATAAATAAAGGGCATAGATCAAACAAATTATAGGGTGAAAATATTGTAAATAAAAGGTGAAAGGAAAGATCAAAATGTCAATAATCAAACTTCAAAGATACGAAGGAAATCCCATCATGACAGCAAATCCTGATAACAAGTGGGAGAACCTTAATGTCTCCAATGCAGGAGCAACAGTCCATAACGGCAAAGTGTATTTGCTTTACCGGGCTGAAGGGGAAGAGATGAGGCAGGGGCGGGTGGTTTGGCCTGTAACCAGAATAGGTCTTGCTATTTCTGAAGATGGATATACAATACTTGAAAGATCTGATGAACCCGTTATAG
>CAZFIO010000156.1:0-3785 GCA_964519585.1 uncultured Tissierellaceae bacterium | reverse complement strand
TGACTACTTAAGAGAAATAAGTAAGGTTACCGGTAGAGAATATAAGCCATTTAACTATTATGGACATCCAGAAGCAGAAAGAATTATAGTAGCTATGGGGTCTGTAACACAGGCAATAGAAGAAACAATAGACTACCTAGTAGATAAGGGTGAAAAAGTAGGTTTAATTAAAGTTCACCTATATAGACCTTTTGTACCAGAGTATTTCTTTGATGTGCTACCAGCTACAGTTAAAAAGATAGCTGTTCTAGACAGAACAAAAGAAAAAGGTGCTATAGCAGAACCACTACATTTAGATGTAAACACAATATTCTTCAATAGACAAGAAAGACCAGTAATAGTTGGTGGAAGATATGGTTTAGGTTCAAAAGATACCACACCATCTCAAATGCTAGCAGTATTTGAAAACCTTAAATTAGATCAACCTAAAGATAGATTTACTGTAGGAATTGTTGATGATGTTACAAACACTTCCTTAGAAGTAAAAGAAAATATAACTACAGAACCAGAAGGAACAATCAAATGTAAATTCTGGGGATTTGGTTCAGACGGTACAGTTGGAGCTAACCAACAAGCCATAAAAATCATAGGTGACGATACAGACATGTATGCACAAGGTTACTTCTCCTATGACAGTAAAAAATCAGGTGGAGTTACTATTTCCCACTTAAGATTTGGAAACGAACCAATAAAATCAACCTATTTAATTTCAGATGCAGACTTTATTTCATGTTCCAAACAATCCTATGTATACCAATATGATTTATTAAAGGGATTGAAAAAAGGCGGAATCTTCCTACTGAACTGTATCTGGAATGAAGAAGAGTTAGAAGAAAACCTACCAGCTTCTTTAAAGAGATATATTGCTGAAAATGATATTAACTTCTACACCATCAATGCTACTAAGATTGCAAGTGAAGTAGGCCTAGGTGGAAGGACAAACATGATTATGCAATCAGCCTTCTTTAAACTATCTGAAGTATTACCTATAGATGAGGCAGTAGAACACTTAAAGAGATCCATTGTTAATGCTTACGGAGACAAGGGTGACCATATAGTAAACATGAACTACGCTGGAGTTGACAGAGGTATAGAGTCCTTAGTTAAGATAGAAGTTCCAGCATCATGGGCTGATTCTGATGCTGAAAAAGAAGATGATAGCCATCTACCAGAATTCATAAGAGAAATATTGAAACCAATGAACGCACAAGAAGGTGACAGTCTACCAGTTTCTGCTTTCTTAGGTAGAGAAGATGGAACCTTCCCACAAGGGACTGCAGCTTATGAAAAGAGAGCAATAGCTGTAGAAGTTCCACATTGGATTGATGAAAACTGTATCCAATGCGGTCAATGTTCCTATGTATGTCCTCATGCAACCATCAGACCATTCTTATTAGATGAGGAAGAAAAAGCAAATGCTCCAGAAAGCTTTAATACTATAAAAGCAATTGGTAGAGGCTTAACTGATTTTGAATATAAGATTCAAATATCTACACTAGATTGTACAGGCTGCGGCAACTGTGCTGAAGTTTGTCCATCTAAAGAAAAAGCTTTGGTTATGGTTCCATTTGAAGATGAATTTGAAGTTCAATCCAAAAACTGGGATTATGCAATGACAGTTAAAGATAAGGGCGACCTAATGAATGTAAATACAATCAAGGGTAGTCAATTTAGACAACCATTACTTGAGTTCTCAGGAGCTTGTGCTGGTTGTGGTGAAACTGCATATGCAAAACTAATAACTCAACTATTTGGAGATAGAATGTATATAGCAAATGCTACAGGTTGTTCATCAATCTGGGGTGGATCTGCACCATCAACTCCATACTGTACAAACCAAGAAGGCAAAGGACCTGCATGGGCAAATTCACTATTTGAAGATAACGCTGAATTTGGATATGGTATGGCTATAGCCTTAAGACAAATAAGGGATAAAATTAAATTAGAAATGGAAAAATTCCTAGCCTTAGAACTTGATTCTGAATTAAATGAATACTTTAACCAATGGATAGCTGGTATGAAGGATCCAGTAGAATCAAAGGCTGCAGCGGGAATGATTATTCCAAGACTGTCCAATACAACAGGGAATGCAGAAGCAGATCAAATGCTTAAAGAAATAAAAGATAGAAAAGATTATCTAATCAAAAAATCTGTTTGGGTATTTGGTGGAGACGGTTGGGCATATGATATTGGATTTGGTGGTTTAGACCATGTTCTAGCCTCAGGAGAAGATATCAATATACTAGTAATGGATACAGAAGTATACTCCAACACTGGTGGCCAATCTTCCAAGGCAACTCCAACAGCAGCTGTAGCTAAATTTGCTGCATCTGGTAAGAAAATTAGGAAGAAAGATCTTGGCCTAATGATGGCAACATATGGTTATGTATATGTAGCACAAGTAGCTATGGGTTCAAATATGAACCATACTATAAGATCTATCAATGAAGCAGAAGCTTATGATGGACCATCACTAGTCATAGCCTACTCACCATGTATCAACCATGGAATTAGAAGTGGAATGGGTACCAGTGTAAGGCAAGAAAAATTAGCTGTTGAAGCAGGTTACTGGCACCTATTTAGATACAACCCAGGCCTAATAGCTGAAGGTAAGAATCCATTTACACTAGATTCTAAAGAACCAAAATCTTCATTCCAAGACTTTATAAGTTCAGAAGTAAGATATACTTCCTTGAAGAAGAGATTCCCAGAAATAGCAGAAGAATTATTTGCTGCTGCTGAGGAAGATGCGAAAGTAAGATACCAAAGCTATGTAAGAATGGCTAGAGAAGACTAGTTTTAGTTTATAAAAGGTTATCGGATAACTCCGATAACCTTTTTTTCACTTTAAATCATAGCTAATCATTAGAAATTCTGCTTTCAGCCTATCATACCTACTCAAGAATAATGAATATGGTATAAGTATAGAGTATATGATAATATAGTAGGGAGAATATAAGATAAGGAGTGGTAGATGGATATGGAAAAACTTATCCAACAACTTGGGGATATTGATATTGGAGATATACTATATAATGAAATTATGAAAAATCATACATCTTTTAAAATAGGTGGACCAGTAGATCTTATGGTTATACCAGAAAATGAAGAGCAAATTATAAATGGAATTAAATTCTGTAAAGAAAACCAGATAAACTATATGATTATGGGAAATGGAAGTAACCTTTTGATAAGTGATAAGGGTTTTAGGGGTATAATAATAAAAATAAATGATAAGTTCAATAATATAAGCTTTGATGGGGAAAAAATTTACTGCCAGGCTGGAGCCTTACTAAATGCTGTAAGCAGAAGGGCAAGGGACCACTCTCTTACTGGCATGGAGTTTGCCAACGGAATACCTGGGACTATAGGTGGTGCTATTACCATGAATGCTGGAGCCTATGGTGGTGAAATGAAGGATGTTGTTACAAGGGTCAGAGTTCTAGATAAGGACCTAAAGGTAAGAGAATATACCAATGATGAAATGAATTTTAGGTATAGGGGAAGCAGGGTAGTGGATGATTGCCTTATAGTTTTGGGAGTAGAAATAAGGTTGGAAACAGGAGAATTGGATAAAATTAATGAAACTATGAGAGACTTAACTCAAAGAAGAAGCTCCAAACAACCTCTAGAATTACCTAGTGGTGGGTCTACCTTTAAGAGACCAAAGGGGAACTTTGCAGGAAAATTAATAGAAGATGCCGGCTTAAGAGGTCTTCATTATGGAGGGGCTCAGGTATCTGAAAAACATTGTGGCTTTGTTGTAAATATTGACAAAGCTACAT
>CAZFIO010000155.1:0-3818 GCA_964519585.1 uncultured Tissierellaceae bacterium | reverse complement strand
TGCTCCTGCAGCGAGTAGGAAAGCCCCCATACTAGCTGCCCTACCAATACATATGGTGGAAACATCTGGTTTTACATACTGCATAGTATCATAAATTGCAAAACCTGCACTTACTGAACCACCGGGACTATTTATATAAATCTGAATATCCTTATCTGGATCTTCTGCCTCTAAAAACAATAGCTGGGCTACAATTAAATCTGCTATTACATCATTAACTTCTGAACCTAGGAATATTATTCTTTCCTTTAATAGTCTTGAGTAAATATCATAGGATCTTTCTCCCCTACTGGTTTGTTCTACTACTACTGGTACCAATGCCATACTATTACCTCCAATTAATTAAATTTCACCTTTTCAATTAGAAGATCGATAACCTTACTATTAATTATACCACTCTTTAGGAATTCCAAATCCCCTTCTTTCATTCTCTTTATAAAGTCATCCTTATCTTCTGCCTTGTATTCTCCTGCTAGCTTTTCTAATTCTATATCAAGGTCTTCATCACTTACTTCTACACCTTCAGCCTTGCCTACAGCTTCTAATACCAATTCAGCATTAACTCTTTGACTAGCTACAGGCTCCATTTGATTTCTAATATCCTCAATTTTCATTCCAGTATATTGCAGATATTGGTCTAATTCCAAGCCTTGGTTTCTCATCCTAAAATCAAATTGTCTAACTTCGTCATCAATCTGGGATTCGATCATTCCTCTTGGAATATCCACTTCAGATATTTCTATTAGTTTTTCAACAATCCTATTTTCTGTTTCAACTTTTTCTTGCTCTTTTAAATCCTTTTCAAGTTTTTCCCTTATATCATTTTTAAGTTCATCTAGGGTATCAAATTCGCTTACATCTTTTACAAATTCATCATCTATTTCAGGTAATTCCTTAGCCTTCATATCATGAATGGTAACCTTAAACATAGCATCCTTTCCAGCCAAGGATTCTTCATGGTATTCTTCTGGGAATTTTACATTTACTTCTAGCTCTTCACCATTTTTCTTGCCAATTAACTGGTCTTCAAAGCCAGGTATAAATGAATTGGAACCTATTTCTAATTTATATCCTTCAGCGGTTCCTCCAGGGAATTGTTCCCCTTCAGAATATCCTTCAAAGTCTATGGTTAAGATATCCCCTTCTTTAACTTCCCTATCGCTTACATCTATTAGCCTTGAGTTGCTATCTTGAAGTTCTTTAACCTTTTCTTCTACCATTTCATCTGTTACATTATACTCTATCTTCTCTAGTTCTATACTAGAGTAGTCACCCAATTTCACCTCAGGTTTCACATCTACAGTAATTTTCACAAGAAGTGGTTGGCCTTTTTCTATTTCATCTATGTCAACTTCGGGCCTATCAACAGGCTCTAAAGCTAACTCTTCTATAGCATTTTCATAGGCTTCAGGCAAGATTTCATTTATTGCCTCATCATAGAATATGCCCTCGCCATAATTTGTTTCTATAATTTTTCTAGGCGCCTTTCCCTTCCTAAATCCAGGAATGTTGAATCTTCCCCTGTTTTTTAGGTAGGTTGCTTGTAAAGATTTTTCAAAATCCTCTGCTTCTATTTCAAAATTAAAGGTAACTGTATTTCCTTCTTTTCCTTGGTATACTGCTTTCATTAAATTATTTCCCCCTCGTCTTATTCGACCTTAGTCCTTATTTTCCTTCATTATTATATCATAATATTATAACATAACAATATTTATCTTACAAATATTTGAACGTGGAAAAAACCAATGGTTATCCATTGGTTTTTGCTTGGTGCGGGAGAGAGGACTTGAACCCCCACGTCAAAGACACTAGATCCTAAGTCTAGCGCGTCTGCCAGTTCCGCCACTCCCGCAAGAAAATTAACTACCTAATCATTATAACATCTATAATCCATTTGTCAATTAATTTTCTTCAAAGTTTTTAGTAGGCTACGATTACTCCCCCATCGTATGCATAGGCAGTGCTTAAACCCCTGGTTTCTAATACAATAACTTCCTTAAAATTATATAGGGCTTCGATCTTCTCCTTAAATTCCATGGCCTTTTCTAAGGCATTGGCATGGGAAATTGCTAGAATTTTGTCTTCAAAGTTTTCCTTACCCTCTCCAATAATTTCCACTAGGCGGTTAAAGGCCTTTTTACTACCCCTAACATTTTCTTTCAGTTCAATATTGCCTTCACCATCTTCACCCATTATAGGCTTAACATTTAAGACACTTGCCACTAGACCCTTGGTCTTGGAAATTCTTCCATTTTTCACTAGGTTATCCAAGCTTTCAAGTATAAAAAATGTATTTGTTTCACTTATATACTTTTCAACCTTTTCGACTATCTCACTATTAGATAAACCTTTTTCAATTAATTCATAAATCTTCATAGCAGTCAAGGTTTCCCCAACACTTGCAGATTTAGCATTAAATACATGGACAAATTTATCTGGATCCTCTTCCTTCATCATTTCCCTAGCCAGCTCAGCACTATTATAGGTCCCTGACAGATTTGCCGAGATTGTAACCACAAAAATATTATCAGCCTTCCTATAATGTTCCAAGAAATCCCCAGGTGATGGACAGGAAGTTTTCACAGGATTAGGACTATTTCTCATAGCCTGAATTAAATCCATAACTACTAGGTCTTTATCGTCCCTAAAATCTACACCATCTACAGCAATATTAAAGGGCACCAAGTCAATATTCATCTTTTCTTCCATACCTTCTGGCACTTCACAACTACTGTCCGCTACAATCCTATAATCCATATTTTTCCCCCCATATTATTATTCACCTATTTTAGCCTCTATAAAATCTTTTAAGTCCTTAGCAATAGTGGAGATTTTTTTTTCATCCTTACCCTCAATCATAACCCTAACCAGGGGCTCAGTACCTGAAGGCCTTATAAGTAGTCTGCCCTCTCCTTGAAAGAGTTTTTCCACTCTTTCAATCTCTTCCTTAATTTCTTGATTTTCTAGATACCTATATTTTAAATCATTTTTTACCCTTGCGTTTTCTAGTACTTGAGGATAGGAGGTCATTATGGAGTTTAATTCACTTAAGTCTTTTACATAATATTTCATAACCTTTAGAAGATGTAGGCCTGTAGCCAAACCATCCCCTGTAGTATTGTGGTCTAAAAATATTATATGGCCTGATTGTTCACCACCAAGTACATATCCTGACCTAAGCATTTCTTCTAAAATATACCTATCTCCCACATCTGTCTTAACAATATTTATACCCTTTTCTTTTAAATATATATCCAAACCAATATTGGTCATAACCGTACCAACTATAGTATTATTGCTTAGGGCATCTCTCTCTTTTAAATAGGTCCCACATATGGCTAAAATATGATCCCCATCAACTATCCTCCCCTTATTATCTACTGCAATAATCCTATCACCATCACCATCAAAGGATATACCTATATGGGCCTTTTCCCTTATAACAGCCTCTTGAACTAGGCTTGGGTTTGTAGAACCACAAGCATGGTTTATATTCATTCCATCTGGTGAATCGTTTAAAACTATAAGGTCACCATTTAGCTCCCTTATTATCTCTGGCCCAATTTTATAAAGAGCTCCATGGCCACAATCCATGACTACTTTCATGCCACTTAAATCAAGATCTATGGTGGACTTAAGGAATTCCTTATATAAGTCTCCTCCATTCTCCTCCCTATAAAATCTTCCTACATTATTTCCTATTGGTCTATTTTCTACCCTTTCAATATTTTTAATTATCTTCTCAATTTCATCCTCTATTTCATCAGGTAACTTCAACCCTTGGCTAGAGAAAAATTTAATCCCATTGTCCCCACCAG
>CAZFIO010000154.1:0-3823 GCA_964519585.1 uncultured Tissierellaceae bacterium | reverse complement strand
ATATACCAGAACAAATTGTTGAAATGCTGCCTAAATATATTATGGAAGAAAGAGCCTTAACATGTAAGTACAATGAAGATATTTATGTAATAGTTACTAGGGGAGAAAAAAAGTCTAAGGGCTATGATGTTGAAATAGAAAAAATTCTAGAAGAGAAACTGGATAAAGAAAGATTTGATTTAATTGTTCATGCAATATTTGAAGACCCAAATATCGATGAGGTCCTACCTCAGGAGTATGACTACCCATATACCATTGTGAAAACCAAATTAAAAGAAATGCCTGAAAAGGTACATTTAAATATTGATTATAACAAAAGCACCAAATAATAAACTAAAGGTAACTTTTGTTGAAACTCATTGACGAAAAGTCCTTGTATTATAAAAGACAAAAGAGGGACTTTTCTATTCGTTATAATTAAAAGGGAGTCTATTGACTCCCTTGATCTATTTGGATGCAAAATTATCAAAATAACCTTGAATAAGTACTACTGGTGTACCCTTATCACCACTACCACTAACTAAATCACATAAACTACCAAGCAGGTCAGTAATTTGTCTAGGTGTAGTTCCCAAAGATTCCACCTGGTTTAAAAGATCCAAGTCCTTAGAGTATATCTTTTTCTTTACTGCGTCCATAATCTCATCACTGGTAAGCTCATTCAGTTCTGTATCAACTATATATTTAAGCTTTAACTCGTTAGGTGTACCACTCAATCCCTTAGTAAATCCTGGAGACACTACTGGATCAGCTAATTCCCATATCCTACCTACCGGGTCTTTAAAAGCCCCATCCCCATAAACCATAACCTCTATTTGCTTGCCTGTTTTCTCTATAAGAGATTCCTGAATTTTTTCAACATAGATTTGACTATCCCTTGGAAATAGTTTTACTTCATGGTCAGAAGCCAAATTGGAACCCATGAGACCATATTCTGGATTGTAGCCACTTATATCATTGGGAGTATTTAAAATATCATCAAGGCCTAATAGAATATTTGCACCGGATTTTTCTAGAATTTTTTTAGTTCTTTTGTTGTCATGTACATTTGCTACCAGTATATCCTTGGTAAAATTAAGGATATATCTAGGATCATTAGAAAAATAGATATTGATATTACCATTTCCCATTTCCTTATATAAATCAACATAATCAATTCCAGTAAAAGGATGTTTTACCTTGTCACCAAAAAGACGCCTATAATCCATCTCGCTTAAGTTATCAGAATAAGGATTAATCCCTAACTTATCCATTTTATCAATATCCATTAAATGGTTTCCTACCTCGTCTGAAGGATAGGACAATAAAAGGTGGATGGTTTTCCCTGTCATGGCAAAACCTTTTAGAAGAACTGAGAACCTGTTTCTGCTTAAAATAGGAAAGACAACACCTATATCATCCTTGAACTTCTTATCTATATCTTTAGATATATCTTCTATACTTGCATAATTACCCTGGGCCCTAGCCACAAGGGACTCAGTTATCCCTACCACATCCCTATCCCTAAGTTGAAAACCCTCCTGGTCAGCGGATTTTAAAACGGAATTCACTACAATTTCTACAAGATTATCACCTTCCTTAACAATAGGGGTTCTTATTCCCCTGGCAATAGTTCCTATAGTTCTAGTCATATATTTTCCCCCTAATGAAAGAAATTTAAAACATAATTTTCTAAAGTCTGTTTAAAACATTGTAAAACCATGAAATTTCAACATACCCTACTTACAAGAAATGATTTGTTTTTCTGTATAAATATAATCTACTGGAATATCAAAATCCTCTCTAGGTACCTGATCAATTATTTGCAAATCAAAAGATATGGCCAGTCTAGGAACACCAGGTAATTTTGCAAGGAACCTGTCATAATAGCCCCCTCCATAACCTACCCTATAGCCATTCCTATCAAATACAACCCCTGGAACAATAATTAAATCAAGGTCATTTGGATCTATAAAGCGAATAAATTCTTCCTTTGGTGTAAGTATATCATAAAACCCAGGCTCTAATTCATCAAAACTTTTTAATAATGAGGGCTTCAGTTCTCTGTTTTCTGGAAAAGTTATGGGAACTGCTATTTCCTTATTATTATCAAGGCTGTACTTAATAAAATCATGGGTATCAACCTCATTCCCAAAGCTAATAAAACACATAATTATCTTAGCCTTCCTATAAAAGTCAGATTCAATAATATTATTAATTATGGTTTTACTGTAATCCTTATGACTTTTTTCACTTAAATTCTTCCTTTTATCCAAAATTTGGCCCCTAAGCAACTTTTTTCTCAAATAAATCACCTCAAATAGTTTATTTATCTCCTCTTTTATATTATAATGGATTATAAGAATAATATAAATATATTTTTACATAGAAAATAACATCGGGGTGGAGTATTTGATTAATCTAGTAAATATAAACAAGGAATACAAGAATGGAGTCAAGGCACTATCAGATATAAATCTTGATATAAAAAAAGGAGAATTCGTTTTTATAGTTGGATCTAGTGGGGCAGGAAAATCTACCATAGTTAAATTGCTACTTAAAGAGGAAGAGCCTACGGAGGGAAATATTTACCTAAATAAGGTTGATATAACTAAGATTTCCAATAGAAAAGTTCCCAGCATTAGAAGGAATATAGGGGTTGTCTTCCAGGACTTCAGATTATTAGCAAATAAAACCGTATATGAAAATATTGCATTTGCCATGGAAATATTGGGTGACCATCCTAAGGAAATTAGAAGAAGGGTTCCATTAATACTAGGAATGGTAAACTTAAGCAAGAAGGCATCCAACTTCCCCAACCAACTTTCTGGTGGGGAACAACAAAGGGTTTCCATAGCCAGGGCAATAATCAACAATCCGCCTATACTCTTGGCAGATGAACCTACAGGTAACCTAGACCCTGAAACCGCCTGGGAGATCATGGAGGTTCTTAAGGATATCAATAACAGGGGAACTACTATTATTATGGCCACCCATGCTAGGGAGATAGTTAATCAAATGCAAAAAAGAGTAGTAGAACTTCATGAAGGATTTATTGTTAGAGATGATGAGCAGGGAGGCTATATAAATGAGGATTAGATTATTTAAAAATGTTACTAAGCAGGGATTTAGGGGTATGTGGAGAAATAGGGGAATGGGCCTTGCCTCAATTACATCCATATCTTCAGTTTTGATGATTTTGGGTATAGTTATAATTTTAATACTTAGCATTAACTCGCTAGTAACTGAGACTAAGGCTAAGTTTGATGAGATAGAAGTTTACTTAGATGATGAGATAGATATAGGTGAACTAAACCTTATAGAAAACAAGGTAGCAAAAATGAGTGGTGTAGTATCTATTACATATAGATCAAGACATGAGGCCTTAGAGATTATGAGCGAGGATTGGGGAGAGGAAGCCTACCTATTGGAGGGCTTAAGGAAGGATAATGTCCTGCCCGATTCCTATATAATAAAAATTTCTAATATAGAGTATGCTGATGATGTGGTCAATGTCATAAGGTCTTTTAAGGGAATTGAAAAAATTGATTACCACAAGGATATGATAGACAAGCTTATGGTATTTGCCAATTATATAAGACTGGGGGGTATGGCCATAATTATACTCCTAATATTTATTTCTATATTTATAATATCCAACACAATTAAACTTACAGTAGTAGCTAGAGAAAGAGAAATCAATATAATGAAGTATGTTGGAGCAAGTAATGGCTATATAAAGGGACCATTTATTATAGAGGGTGTCCTCTTTGGCCTAATTGCGGCTTTAATATCTATAGGGATTACTTATTTTGGCTATGACTACTTTTTTACAGGCGTAAAT
>CAZFIO010000153.1:0-3847 GCA_964519585.1 uncultured Tissierellaceae bacterium | reverse complement strand
TACGCTCTTTCCTTGGAAAACATTCCTGGGAAATTAGGAGCCCTGTTATTAGGCCTAACAACCAATGCTAATATTTTACTGATTATTATTGTAATCTTTTTAACTTTTGCTGGCATGCTTGTTGATAGTAATGTAATTGTACTTCTGTTAACACCTATATTTTTACCGGCAGTAAAGTCTATGGGAGTTGACCCTGTACATTTTGGTATCATTATGATGACAATAGTCACCATGGGTACCCTAACACCACCTGTTGGAACAGCTCTTTATACTGTATGTCAGATTTTAGATACACCTTTATCGGAATATGTTAAAGAATCAATACCTTTTTTTGTAGCAATTATAATTTTGGTCTTGATACTAATCTTCTTACCAGGTGTTGTTCTATTTTTACCTAATTTAATCTACTAGGTTTAATGACACAGGTTTAAAAATTTCAAATTGAATGTTCATCATAATTCTTTTAAGGTTACTTGTAACTTTAAAAGAATTATTCTAGTATAAAGATTTTAAAGGGGTGAGTAAAATTTTAAAGGCAATGATTATTGGTACTGGTGGAATTGCCCCAATACACATAGAGGGGTTCTTAGAGTTTAAGGACAAGGTAGAAATTGTTGCTGTGGCAGGATTTTCTTCCTTAAGTCGTGCTCAGAAACTTGTAGATGATTATAAGTTAAATGCAAGGGCCACGTGTGATTATAAGGAGTTTCTTGATGAGGTTGATATAGTAGCAATATGCACACCTCCTTCAAGTCATATGGAAATAGCATGTACTTGTCTTGATAAAAACATTAATGTACTCCTTGAAAAACCAATGGCACCTAGCCTAGAAGAGTGTGACCTGATATTAGAATCTGCTAGAAGATCTAAGGCTGTACTCTCTGTAGTTTCCCAAAGCAGGTTCACTACATCAATTTGGAAAACTATAAAGCTACTTCATAAGGGTGACTATGGGAAGGTACTGCATACCAATGTAAATTCTCTATGGTGGCGAGGTAAAAATTATTATGATTTAGCCTGGAGAGGTAGATGGGATACTGAAGGTGGAGGATGTACACTGAACCATGCAGTTCATCATATTGATTTACTTATATGGGCTAAGGGATTACCTGTGGAGGTTTATTCTGTCATGGATAATTTAGCTCATGGAAATTCTGAGGTTGAGGATATATCAATTTCTATTCTTAAGTTTTCAGATGGTAGCCTAGGACAAATTACTGCCTCTTTAGTTAATCATGGTGAAAAACAAAATATTAATTTTCAAATGGAAAAGGCCAGTTTAAGTATTCCCTTTGATTTAGCAACTAGTAAGCAAAGAGGCAATGGCTTTCCTATTGAAGATGAGGAAACCAAGGATAAGTTATTAAATGACTACAAGGATTTACCAGACTTAGAATATGAGCTGCATACAGGTCAAATAGAAGAGTTTATAAACTGCATCCAAAAAGGGGAAAAACCCTTAGTAGGTGGAGAAAATGGTAGGGAGACAATAGAGTTAATAACTGGGATTTACAAATCAGCATGTCTAAAACAAAGTATAAAATTACCCTTAAGTGAATCAGATGATTTTTATTCAAGGGAGGGTATACTTAGAAATGTACCTCGTTTTAATGAAAAGGTGAATTATATTGATTCCTATGATGATAAGAGTATTACTACTTTTAAGGGTAAATACTAATATATAAGGAGGTATTTTATGTTATTAAAGGAATTTAAGCAGGATGAGTTAAATGTTAAGATATATGAAAACAGAAAGGCTATGGGTGAAGCTGTAGGTAAAAAGGTTATCTCTACTATTAAAGAACTTCTTTCAGAAAAGGATGAAATAAATATAATTTTTGGTGCTGCTCCATCCCAATCTGAGCTACTAGAGACTATCTTAGCAAGTCCTGATATAGACTGGGGAAGGGTAAATGCTTTTCAACAGGATGAATATATAGGTTTAGATAGAAGTGCTTCACAACTTTTCTCAAACTTCTTAGACAGACATGTATATAGTAAGGTTAAATTTAAAAATATTTACTATATGAGAGGTGACGGGGATATAAGTAAGGAACTTGAAAGATATAAGGACCTTATAGAAAATAAGGGGATTGATATTGCCCTAACAGGTATAGGAGAAAATGGACATATTGCTTTTAATGAACCTGAATATGCAGATTTTAATGATCCAGAAATAATCAAGGTAGTAGAACTGGATGATGTGTGTAGGATGCAGCAGGTAAATGATGGCTGTTTTGAAAAAATGGATGATGTACCTAAAGAGGCATTAACCATCACTATACCAGCCTTAATGAAATCCAAGTACCTGTTCTCTACTGTACCTGCGGCACAAAAAAGAAAGGCTGTAAAGGAGACAATTTTAGGGGAAATTTCAGAATCATGCCCTGCTTCTATTATTAGGACCAAGGAAAATGCGGAAATGTATTTAGATAAGGACAGTGGAGCGGATTTTATATAGATATCAGAATGTTAGAATGGTTGATATAATTTAAATAGGAGATGATATTTGTGATGACTTCAAGGGAGAGGTTACTGACGGTATTAAATGGAGGGATTCCAGACCGGGTACCAATTGCCCCATTTATACAGCAGGAGGTTATGGCTGATTATTTTAAAAGGGCTGATACTGATAGGCTTAAAGATGCGTCTATTATGGCAAAGGAACTTGGATTTGATTTAATATCAAAGAATAATATCCATACAAAACCATTTTTCTTAAAAAAGAGCTTTCCTAATTGGGAGGTAGAAGAAAAACATGAAATAGAAGATGGAAATTACTTTAAAATAACCACTATAAAAACTCCTGAGAAAACTTTTAAACAGGTGGAAGGAGTACCTTATAAAAAGGATATTTTAGAAGGTATACATTATGTTACAAGAGAATTTATGATTAAGAATGCAGATGACTTCGAAATCTTTAGAAAATATATACCTAAACAAGATGATGAACATAGAAAAGAAATCATAGAAAAGGGAAGATTTGCCCTAGACTATATTGGGCAACTAGGGATTAATGCACCATGGTCTTGTGGAGGCGTTTTTAATCTAGTTTGTACCTTTATTGATGTACAAGATTTATTGATGGATGCTCTTTGTGATCCTGCTTATTACAAGGAATATATGAGTTTCTTTGCTGATATTTCCAGACAGGACTCAGAATGTTATGCAGAAAGTGATTATGATGTTGTTGGTCTGCAAGGAAATATGGCTAATGGTGCTATGATGGGAGCTGAACATTTTAAGGAGTTTGTACTTCCATATGAAAAGAGAGCCATAGAGCCATTGAGAGAAGTAAATAAGCCTGTTCTATATCATAATTGTGGTATAGCTCTGAATTTATTGCCTTGTTACAAGGAACTAGGCATAAAGATTTATGAGACTCTTGCACCTCCACCAGTTGGAGATACGGATTTAAAAGAAGCAAAAGAACTGTTTAAGGATACAGATATAGTTCTTTGTGGAACTTTTGATCAGGTGGAATTTCTTAAAAAGGGTAAGCCTAGTGATATATTTGCAAAGGCTGCAGAGATAGTTGAAATAGGTAAGGTTGGAGGGAAATATATTTTTGCAGCATCGGATTATATAGAGCAAAATACACCTTTAGAAAATGTAAAAGCCATGTTAGCCGGAGCCCTATCTACTGCAAAGTATTAAGACCATTTGAAAAACATAGGGAAGATAGGAGGAAGATGATGAAAGAATTTATGGATGAAAACTTTTTATTAAATACTGAAACGTCTAAAAGGCTTTATCATGATTATGCAAAAAATATGCCTATTTGTGACTATCATTGTCATATAAATGCAAAAGAGATATATGAAGATAAAAAATATGATAATATAAC
>CAZFIO010000152.1:0-3875 GCA_964519585.1 uncultured Tissierellaceae bacterium | reverse complement strand
GAAAGGAATATGGGGGAACTATATGCCCTTTATGTAAAAAAGTTAAAGGAATATAATGCCCTGGACTTTGATGATCTAATTCTCAAGGCTGTGGAATTACTCAAGAACAATAAAGATATATTGGGTTTCTATCAAAAAAAATTCCAATATGTCTTTGTAGATGAATACCAGGATACCAACAGGATTCAATACGAATTCGCCAAGCTCTTATCAGGCTGGCATGGGAATATTTGTGTGGTAGGGGACCAGGACCAATCCATTTACTCATGGAGAGGGGCAGATATTAGCAATATTATAGATTTTGAAAAGGACTTCAAGGGTGCTGAGACTATACTTTTAGAGCAAAACTATAGATCCACACAAAAAATATTAGAAGTTGCCAATAATGTAATAAAGAATAATCGGGACCGAAAAGAAAAGAATCTATGGACAAGCAAGGACCAGGGTGAAGATATTCTTTATGAAAGACTATCTTCTTCCGACGAAGAAGCGTCCTATGTTGCAAATAAGATACATCACCTGATATATAAAGGATATAAAGCTAGTGAAATAGCCATACTATATAGGACAAATGCACAATCCCGGACCTTTGAACATACTTTTTTCAAAGAAGAAATTCCCTATAAAATCATTGGGGGCTTAAAATTCTATGATAGGAAAGAGGTAAAGGATATAATCGCCTATCTTAGACTTATACAAAACCCACAAGACAATATTTCCCTAAAAAGAATTATCAACACACCTAGAAGGGGAATAGGTAATACTACACTTGAAAAGGTTGAAACTTATGCAAGTAATAAAAATATTTCTATATATGAAGCCTTGAGTCAATTAGGGGAAATGGACAATTTAAGTACAAGGGCAAAAAATTCTGTAGAAGTATTTTACCAGCTAATAAATGGGCTTAGGGGAAGGAAGGAAAACCTTAAGCTGAAAGACCTAGTAGAAGAAACTATAGAGAGGTCCGGTTATTTAGAAGATTTATCAAGTGAAAATACAATTGAAGCAAAATCTAGAATTGACAACATTAGGGAGCTTATATCAGCTGCTGCCAGCTTCAAAAATGAATGGGAATCATATGGGGATGAACTGGAAGATTTTCTTGCCTCTATTGCCCTCTTAAGTGATACAGACGATATGGATGATGAAGATAAGAAAATAGACACAGATAATAAGGTAACCATGATGACAGTCCATAGTGCAAAGGGCTTGGAGTTTAAGGCTGTATTCTTGGTCGGCATGGAGGAAGGTCTCTTCCCTATATCCAGATCCTTTGAAAACGATGAAGACTTGGAGGAGGAAAGAAGACTTTGCTATGTGGCTGTAACTAGGGCTGAAGAAGTGCTATTTATTACTAGTGCAACAAGTCGGATGATATATGGATCCTGGACACATACCTTGCCTTCTAGATTTATTGAGGAAATGGGGCATACCATTGAAAGAAAAGAAGTGGTCCCTGAAAAGAGAAGTCCAATTAGAATAAAAGTAGAACCTAGTCATACAATTCCAAATATATTTAGACCTGAGCCAAAGAAAGAAAATATTAGGTTGGAATTAGGCATAGGTACAAAAATCAGGCATAAAAAGTTTGGTATTGGAATGGTTGTTCAGATTAAAGAAAAGGAAAATGACAAGGAAATAACCATTGTTTTTGATAAAGGCGGTTTAAAAAAGCTATCCTTGTCTTTGGCACCTATTGAAGTTATATAGGAGGGTGTAAGGTGAAAGCAGAAGAGAGAATAAGAAAATTAATAGAAATAATCAATGACTTAAACTACCACTATTATACTTTGGATGAGCCTAAGCTTAGCGATAAGGAATATGACTTACTCTATGATGAGTTAATATATTTAGAAAAAGAAACAGGACTAATATATGAAGATTCCCCAAGCCAAAGGGTAGGAGGCCATATAATAGACAAGTTCGAAAAACATACACACCTAGCTAGGCTATGGAGCTTAGACAAGAGCCAGTCCTATGAAGAATTAGAAGCTTGGGATAAGAGAGTAAGAAGGTTAATAGAAGACTACAATTCAAATAATGAAGTAAAATTACCATCTCCAGTTTATATAATGGAATATAAGTTTGATGGACTAACCATCAACCTAACCTATGAAAATGGAAGACTAGTTCAAGGTGCTACTAGGGGAAACGGAATAATTGGGGAAGGGATACTGGAGCAATTAAAAACTATAAAATCTATCCCCCTCCAGATTGCATATGATGGAAGGGTAGAAATTCAGGGGGAGGGGCTTATGCCCCTATCAGCTTTAGAAAGATACAATGAAAGAGCAGTAGAACCCTTGAAAAATGCTAGAAACGCTGCTGCAGGTGCCTTAAGAAATTTAGATACCTCTGTTACAGCCAGTAGGAATCTTTCTGGATATTTTTATAATATTGGATATATAGAAGGCAGGGAATTTAATAATCATATGGAAGTTTTAGACTTTTTAAAAGCCAACAAGCTTCCAGTCTTTCCTTATGCTAGTGAATTTACTGATATAGATGACTTAATAAAAGAAATTGAAAGGCTTAAGGATCATAGAAGAGAATTAGATGTACTGACGGATGGCCTAGTAATAAAAATAAATGATATAAGAACTAGGGAGGCCCTAGGCTTTACCAATAGGTTCCCCAGATGGGCCATTGCCTTTAAATTTGAAGCGGAGGAGGTTTCCACTAGGTTATTGGAGGTAAACTGGAATGTTGGGAGGACATCAAAGGTAACCCCTACAGCTGTTTTAGAACCTGTAGACATAGGTGGAGTCACAGTTAGGAGGGCTACCCTTAATAATTATGATGATATAGTAAGGAAAAATGTAAGGCTAAACTCAAGAGTCTTAATTCGTAGATCAAATGATGTAATCCCTGAAATATTAGGTACTTTAGAAACAAATGAAGAGACCTTTGAAATAGAAAAACCAACCCATTGTCCTGCCTGTCATAGTGAATTGTACCAGGATGGGGTCCATATATTTTGTCCAAACTCACTATCTTGCAAGCCTCAATTAGTTGCTAGGATAGTGCATTTTGCCAGCAGGGATGCAATGAATATTGAAGGCTTGAGTGAAAAAACTGCAGAACAATTAATGGATGAGCTAGATATTAGGGATCTACCGGAGATATATGAGATTAAATTTGATGACTTAATCAAACTTGAAGGCTTTAAGGAAAAGAAAAGCAATAACCTCCTTGAAGCAATAGAAAGAAGTAAAGATACAAGTCTAGCTGCCTTTCTATACTCCTTAGGTATAAATAATGTGGGGATTAAAACAGCAAATGACTTGGCCAACCATTTTAAATCACTAGATAGGATTAAGGAAGCTAGTTATGATGAACTAATTTCAGTTGGTGATATTGGCCCAATTATAGCAGAAAGTATACTTGAGTTTTTCCATGATAAGGAGATTTTGAAGGCTATAGATAAGCTCTTAAGCGAAGGGGTAAAACCATCTTTTGAAGAAGTAGAAACTAGGCAATCTATTTTTACTGATAAAACTGTAGTTATAACTGGGACTCTAGAAAACTATCCAAGAAAAGAAATAAAAGACTTGGTTGAAAAAATGGGTGGCAAGGTTACTGGCTCTGTAAGTAAAAATACAGATTATCTAATAGTAGGAGAAAACCCAGGTTCCAAATACACCAAGGCAGTAGAGCTTGGTCTTGAAATTATAGATGAAGAGAGATTAGTAACAATAGTTGAACAATAGGGGTACTATAGTTGAACAATGGTCTAGCATTGTTTATTAGGGGCCTACTTTAGGGCCTATTGATAATGCTTTTCTGGTCCGCTAATGAACATCAGGAGAATAAAGCGACTCAGCGGGCCAGCAAAGCTAGCCCCTACGAGCATGTCATGGTTTAAATTGTAGGGG
>CAZFIO010000151.1:0-3949 GCA_964519585.1 uncultured Tissierellaceae bacterium | reverse complement strand
AAACAGATGGCCCAGGGGATGAACCAAAAGAATTGGTAGTAAACGTAGGTCCAGAACCAGACACTATAGACCCGGCACTAAACTCATCTGTTGATGGTGCTACACTTTTAATCCATGCCTTTGAAGGTCTTATGAACCTAGACAAGGATGGGGTTCCAGTAGAAGGTCAAGCAAAATCCTATGAAGTTAGTGATGATGGTTTAACCTACACCTTTACCCTTCGTGACGGGCTTAAGTGGAGTGACGGTAAAGATTTAACAGCCAGCGAGTATCTATATGCTTGGAATAGGGCGATTGATCCTGATACTGCAGCAGATTATGAGTATATGTTTGAGTCTATTGCAGGTTATGAAGAGGGTAAATTAAAAGTAGAAGCTCCAGACGATAAGACTATAGTTGTAGAACTAGTAGCTGCAACTCCTTACTTCTTGGAACTATGTGCCTTCCCAACATTTTTCCCAGTTAGACAAGATGTTGTAGAAGCTGAACCAGATGCATGGGCTACAAAAGCAGACACCTATATAGGAAATGGGCCTTATGTACTGAAAGAATGGGAACATTACTCCCACATGACTTATGAAAAGAACCCACACTATTGGAATACAGAAGCTCTTGGACCAGATGTAATTAAGTTCCAATTAATGGATGATGATAATGCTATCCTAGCAGCTTTTGAAAATGGAGAAATCATATTTGCTGACTCTATGCCAAATGATGAAATAGGAGCCTGGAAAGAAAGAGACGAGTTCTTTATCCAAGGACAACTAGGAACCTACTATGTAAGCTTCAACGTTAAAAAGGCACCATTAGATAATCCTAAGGTAAGAAAAGCTTTAAGCCTTGCTATAGATAGGGAATTTATCACAGAAAAGATTGGTCAAGCGGGTCAAATACCAGCTGGTGCCTTTGTTGCTATAGGCTTAACAGATGGAGATCCAACTAAGGAATTCCGTGATGTTGGTGGAGACTACTATGATCCATCAGGGGCAGCATATGAAGCCAACCTTGAAGAAGCTAAAAAGCTTCTTGCAGAAGCAGGATTCCCAGAAGGTAAAGGTCTACCAACTATGGAATACCTATACAATGAAAGTACAGCTCACCAACAAATAGGGGAAGCCCTTCAAGATATGTGGAAGAAAATTGGGGTAAATGTTGAACTAGCATCCCAAGAATGGAATACCTTCCTAAATACCAGGAAGAATGGTGAGTATCAAATAGCTAGAAATGGTTGGTTGGGAGATTACAATGATCCTATTTCCTTCTTAGATATGTGGATTACAGGCGGAGGAAACAATGACGCTCAGTGGTCCAACAAAGAATACGATGCTATCATATCAAAAGTAAAAGCTTCATCCGACAGGGTAGAGCGTATGAAACTTATGCATGATGCAGAAGATATAATCTTTGAAGAATCCATGCTAGCACCTATCTACTACTATGTAGATATCTATCTAAAGAATCCAAAACTTAACGGATTCTATTCATCACCACTTGGATACAAATACTTTATGTTTGCAGAAATGGCTGACTAAGAAGTATTCAATATAGAAAAAAGGCTTATTGTCATCAATAAGCCTTTTTTTACAATCCTTTTTTAAGTATGTCATTCTGAACGCTAGTGTCAATCTGGTGTTTTCAATATTTTCAAGGTCCTTCCTTTCACTCAGGATGACAAGATATGGACTTGACAGTGGTTCTTTATTTATTTTCTTGTAACAATCTATCCTTTATAGACCATAAATCATAGGATAAGTCTACAAAGTATTCGTGGGGGTTTTCAAATCTCTTTACCTCCTGCCATAAAAGATCAATCTCTTCCCTAGCATAGTCTCTTATTTCATGAACACTTGGGCTTTCATAGACCTGTTTACCCTCTTCAAAGATCCTTATCAAAAGGGGTCTTACATAGAAGTCGTTAACGGTCTTTCTTTTCCAGGTAAAGAGTGGGTGGAAGATCTCATAGGGTTTACTTGTATCTATAACTTCATCATGGAGGGTTACCAGATCAGCAATTGCCTTATTGCTTACCTTGTCAAACATCCTATAGACCTGCTTGAAACCAGGTGTAGTAATCTTTCCTACATTTTCACTTACCTTTATCTTTGGTATAATTTTACCAGCTTCTTCTATAGCAGTAAGCTTGTAGACTCCTCCAAATACAGGTTCTGACCTGGCAGTAATTAGTCTTTCTCCTACACCAAAATTATCAATTTTAGCCCCCTGACTAACTAGTTCCCTAATAATATACTCATCTAGACTACTGGAAGCCATAATAGTACAGTCTGGAAAACCTGCATCATCCAACATCTGCCTTGCAATTTTAGATAGGTAGGAAATATCTCCGCTATCTATCCTTATGCCCTTTGGTCTATAGCCACGGGGCAATACTTCTTCATTAAATACCTTAATAGCATTGGGTATACCAGTTTTTAAGGTATTGTAGGTATCAACTAGGAGAAAACAACTGTCTGGATAGACCCTGGCATAGGCCCTAAAGGCTTCTAGTTCTGATGGAAACATTTGAACCCAGGAGTGGGCCATGGTTCCTAGGGCAGGAATTCCAAAGTCCCTATCCACCATAGTATTTGCAGTTCCTACACATCCACCTATATAGGCAGCCCTAGCCCCAAGAATGGCAGAATCATAGGAATGGGACCTTCTGCTACCAAATTCCACAACATCCCTGCCCCTGGCTGCTCTTACAATCCTATTAGCCTTGGTTGCAATTAAGGACTGGTGGTTAATACTAAGAAGAATCATAGTTTCAACTAGCTGGGCCTGGACTACAGGCCCCCTAACTATAACAAGAGGCTCACTGGGAAATATAGGGGTTCCCTCAGGTATGGCCCAAACATCACATAAAAATTCAAAGTCTCTCAGGTAGTTTAAAAACTTTTCATTGAAGATCTTCTTGCTCCTAAAGTATTCTATATCTTCATCGCTAAAAGACAATTCATTTAAGTATTGAATCATTTGTTGGACACCAGCCATGATGGCAAAACCTCCACCATCAGGGATAGATCTAAAAAACATATCAAAATAGGCTATTTCATCTTCCATCTTATTTTCTAGGTAACCATTTGCCATGGTAAATTCATAAAAATCAGCTAACATAGAAAGGTTTCTCTTATTAATCCAAGTATTCATTTGCATCTCCCTTTTAAAGTATTAAGTTTATTATAGACATATATTAGAGAAGATTCAAGAGACATAAAAATAGATGGGTATCTTCTTATCTTTAAAGAAAACACCCATCATTTAAAACAAAACCTAGTGCAGCTATTCCAGCCCTTACAAACTGTTTCTACTACATCTTTAAATATGCTAATACACTCCTTGAAACAAATTAAGTCTTAATACTTTTACAGCAAGAAACTTTAATTCGTAAATTTTTGACTTCTAATCCTAAAACAAAACTTTTCTTAAACAACTTCCAATTACCTTAAAACCAAATCCCAAATTCTTCTTGTAGACTTGTGTCCTTAACTTGCAAAACAAACAAATGAAACTGGAATAGCTTAGGTTTTATTAGCAACCACTTTAAGACTAGAGGGTAAAAACTTTAATGGTTGTATATATATTATACCCAAAAATAAAATCTTAAACATAATTTGAAAAATTATTTAAAAAGTTTTCTGCCTTTTTCTGATACTTGATACATCTTTATTGGGTCTATATTACAAGACTTGGCATAGGGGCACCTTCCACAGGCTGTTTCACAAGTTGGCGAGCCCAAATCTTCAGTCAGGTATCCCATTCGAACCAGTTGAGAAATCATATCATCTATCATTGCCTCAGAAGTATTTAAATTTTCTGCTAAACCTGATTTTGAAAAGACCTTAGAGTCTCCAATTTCTTTCAATAAATCCTTAAGCATAAGTCCACCCCTAAAATCCTAATAGAGATCCAATCTGATAAACCAAAACAGCTGCAATCCAACCTATAGCAA
>CAZFIO010000150.1:0-3984 GCA_964519585.1 uncultured Tissierellaceae bacterium | reverse complement strand
TACGTGGGGTTTGGTTCTTTCAAATTTTGCTTTTCCCATTTTTCTTCCTCCTTAATTTTACTCCTATTTATTTCCTAATACCTTCTCAGATATACTTGATGGAACTGCTTCATAGTGGTCGAATTGCATGCTATATATTCCCCTACCTTGGGTGTTTGAACGAAGGTCTGTGGCATAGCCAAACATTTCTGACAAGGGAACATAAGCATTTACTACCTGTGCCCCATTTCTTATTTCCATACCTTCAATCCTACCCCTTCTAGAGTTAATATCTCCCATTACATCTCCCATATACTCCTCTGGCATTATAACTTCAACCTTCATCATAGGTTCTAGAAGTGCTGGATTAGCCTTGGCCATAGCTTCCTTGATTGCCATAGATCCAGCTATTTTGAAGGCCATCTCTGATGAGTCTACCTCATGGTAAGAACCATCAAACAGCGTTACCTTTACGTCTAGTACTGGATACCCACCAAGGATTCCGGCCTGCATAGCCTCCTGAATTCCATTGTCAATGGATCCAATATATTCTCTTGGAACAACCCCACCAACAATTTTATTAACAAATTCATAGCCCTTACCAGCTTCTTGTGGTTCAACTCTGATCTTAACGTGACCGTATTGTCCACGTCCACCAGATTGTCTAGCATACTTAGTGTCAGCTTCTGCTTCTGAGGTAATTGATTCCTTATATGCAACTTGAGGATTACCTACATTGGCTTCTACCTTAAATTCTCTTAATAGTCTATCTACAATAATCTCTAGATGTAGTTCCCCCATCCCAGCAATTATTGTTTGACCTGTTTCTTCATCTGTATATGTTTTAAATGTAGGATCTTCTTCAGCTAATTTAGCTAAAGCTGCCCCTAGTTTATCTTGACTTGCTTTAGTTTTTGGTTCTATTGCAACATGAATTACCGGTTCTGGGAATTCCATGGTTTCAAGTATAATAGGATTATCCTCTGCACATAGGGTATCTCCAGTACCTGTATCTTTTAATCCAACTGCTGCAGCTATATCACCAGCATAAACTTGTTCTACTTCTTCCCTCTTGTTGGCATGCATTAGAAGAATTCTTCCAATCCTTTCCTTTTTGCCCTTGGATGAGTTATATACATAGGAACCAGACTTAAGGCTTCCTGAATAAACTCTGAAGTATGAAAGTTTACCTACATATGGGTCTGATACTATTTTAAAGGCTAGGGCTGAAAATGGTTCACTATCATTTGATAGTCTTTCAACCGCCTCATCAGAATCCAAACTTACACCCTTAACAGGTGGTATATCTAAAGGAGATGGTAAATAGTCAATTATGGCATCCAGTAGTGGTTGTACTCCCTTGTTCTTATAGGATGAACCACACAATACTGGGGTGATTTTTACACCTATTGTTGCATTCCTTACTCCACTTACTATCTCTTCATTGGTTAATTCTTCACCTTCAAGATATTTCATCATTAGTTCTTCATCATGTTCTGAAATTGCTTCTATAAGCTTTTCTCTGTATTCAGAAGCTAAGGCTTCCATATCTTCCGGTATAGGAATTAATTCTGTCTCTTCTCCTAAGTCGTCTTTATATATTCTGGCATTCATATTAATTAAATCAACTACACCTATAAAAGTATCTTCTTTGCCTATAGGTAATTGTATTGGAATAGGATTAGCCTTCAGCCTATCCTCAATCATTTCTATAGCCCTAAAAAAGTCTGCACCTGTTATATCCATTTTGTTGATAAAAGCTAAACGAGGTACTTGATACTTGTCTGCTTGTCTCCAAACAGTTTCAGATTGGGGTTCTACCCCACCCTTTGCACAGAATACTGCTACTGCTCCATCTAGTATTCTTAGGGACCTTTCAACTTCTACTGTAAAATCCACATGGCCGGGTGTATCAATAACATTTACCCTATGGTCCCTCCACATACAGGTTGTAGCAGCTGAGGTAATAGTGATACCCCTTTCTTGTTCCTGCTCCATCCAGTCCATGGTGGCTCCACCTTCATGGGTTTCTCCAGTTTTGTGTATTTTGCCCGTGTAAAATAAAATTCTTTCTGTGGTGGTTGTCTTTCCTGCATCAATATGGGCCATTATGCCTATGTTTCTTGTATTCTCTAACGAAATTTGCCTTGGCACAATATTTCCTCCTTCTATTTCTTATCTCCCATCCACACATTTGATACGATAAATTACCATCTATAGTGTGCGAAAGCTTTGTTAGCTTCAGCCATTTTATGTGTGTCTTCTCTTTTCTTAACGCTTGCTCCTAAGCCATTGGATGCATCAAGAATTTCTTTGGCCAATCTCTCAACCATAGTTTTTTCCCCTCTATTTCTAGAGTAGCTTACCAACCACCTTAAACCTAGTGTTTCCCTTCTAACTGGTCTTACTTCCATTGGTACTTGGTAGGTGGCACCACCTATTCTTCTAGCTTTAACTTCTAAAACAGGCATAATATTATTTAATGCTTTGTAAAAAACTTCTAAGGCATCTTCATTTGTTTTTTCTGCAACATAATCAAGTGCATCATAAACAATGTTTTGAGCAATACCTTTTTTTCCATCTAGCATTATATTGTTTATAAGTTTAGTTATCACCCTATCATTGTAAATCGGATCTGGCATAACTTCTCTTTTTGGTACATGTCCTTTTCTCGGCACTTTACTTCCCTCCTTAACTATATAGAGTATATTCATTGGTACTCGGTAGTTAAACTACCGTTGTGCGCCTAAATGCATCTATATATAACGGAATATGATTCCTGCATTTTGCACATTTATTTTGCTTTTGGTCTTTTTGCACCATATTTGGATCTGGCTTGTCTTCTACCCTCTACTCCTGCAGTATCCAAGCTACCTCTAACAATATGGTATCTAACCCCTGGTAAGTCTTTTACTCTTCCACCTCTGATTAGAACAACACTATGTTCTTGTAGATTGTGTCCTATTCCTGGAATATAAGCAGCTACTTCAGTTCCATTTGTAAGTCTTACTCTTGCTACCTTTCTAAGGGCAGAGTTAGGCTTTTTTGGAGTTACAGTTCTAACAGCTACACATACACCTCTTTTTTGTGGAGAGTTAACAGTTGTTTCCTTTTTTCTTAAAGTATTGAAGTTTACACCTAAAGCTGGTGTTTTTGATTTGTAAACAACTTTTTCCCTACCTTTTCTAACTAACTGGTTAATTGTTGGCATTAAGGCACCTCCTTGTATTTTTTATTTTAATAATGCGGCAGTTGCTGCACTAATATCAATTTTACAAGCCTTTCCCAATTTCTCCATGGTTTCCACATGGATTACTTGGATTTGCTTATTACGGCAAAACATTTCTATTTCATCAATTACCTTTTTATCAGCATCATCTGCTATATATACCATATCTACCATATTAGCATCTAGTGCTCTTCTAACCTGTTTTGCCCCCACTATCCTTTTATCTGTATTTAATCTTTCAGTCATAAGCCGGCCTCCTTTTAAACATTTTAAAGATTATGTGGAATTAATCCACATAATCTTTAAGTTATTCAGAGTTGCTTAAAGTTTACACACCATAGTATTCTATCACTAGATATTTTCTATGTCAATATTATTCTCTTCAAGTATCTGAATATTTTCTTCAGCTACAATACCAACATTTCTGTATCTTTTCATACCAGTTCCTGCCGGTATTAGTTTACCTATTATAACATTCTCTTTTAATCCTAATAGGTTATCCTCTTTTCCTTTAATAGCAGCTTCTGTTAAAACTCTAGTTGTCTCCTGGAAAGATGCAGCTGATAGGAAGGAATCCGTAGCCAAAGATGCCTTTGTAATTCCCAACAAAGTCCTACTACCAGTTGCAGCTGTACCACCTGCAGCAATTATAGCCTTATTGCTCTTTTCAAATTCATGCAGGCTAACTAGGCTGCCTGGCAACATATCTGTATCACCAGTTTCTTCAATTTTAACCTTAGACAACATTTGCTTTACAATTATCTCTATATGTTTAT
>CAZFIO010000149.1:0-4111 GCA_964519585.1 uncultured Tissierellaceae bacterium | reverse complement strand
CAGTCTAGTATTACAAAGATCTACCAAGATGGTAGAATTAAAACTGAAAATATGGGAATAAGTAAGTATAGGCCACTAGCTAAACTAGTAGAAGTTAATTAATTGAAAATAGAAAATCATTGTGGTTTATTTACTCGCTTTAGGGGTATAAAGCACTAATAAGAGATTTATTATAAATTTGTCTTATGACTTAAGGGAGGTATTTGGATTGAACAAAAAAAAGGAAGAGGTTAATAATGACCTAAATTTTGAATGTGAACCTACAGATGAAATGGAAAAGTTCAAAAAAAATGAGGATAAATCCTCTAGAGGCGACAAGAAAATAGATACTGCTACAGATATCTATTATAAGACTCAATGCAAGTTACCTGACTCAAAGGTAGCTATTCCAACCTTTGACTCTGTTGTAGAGGCTAAAGAATGGGTAGATGATAGAAATAAAATGTAGGCTTAATCTAATCCAAGATATTGGAGAAAAACCAATATTTTGGATTGTTTTTTTACCTAGGATACTCTTATCTTTATTGACTTAGGAATATAATTCTGTTATTCTATATTATATAGAACGTATGTTTGTAGCTTGGTCAATAGAATATAGATAACTTTTAGGAGTAGATTAAAATGAAGGTTTTAATGAAGCCTATAGAGATGATAGCATGGTTCTCTGAGGATAAACATCCTATTCCCCTCAGGTATAGGATTGATTCCGAGGATGGTGATAAGGTAGTCATAAAGATAGATAGGATATTATATAGCCAAGATGAAAAGTTAGTAGGAAATAAAATTATAAGTTACCAGTGTGAAGGCCAGGTAAACAACCTACATAAGGTTTTTCAAATAAAATATGATATATCCTCCTGTAAGTGGTATGTATACAGCTTACAATAAATAGATGATGGAAAATTTATATTTTCCCTTATAATTTTTCAACAATTACCCATACTATTTCTATAGCTATTGAAAGGATGAATAGTATGAAAAATGAAACAACCATTTCAGAAATGATAAACCAGGCAAAACAAATAGAGGAAAATAATTATAATAATATAGAACATACCACTAGCATGTCCTTAATGGTTTCTTCCAATGATTTAGGTCAGGCTAAGGATAAAGATTTAAGCCAAAAAATCTCTAAGCTTAATAAACATATAGAGGATACAAATAGGTTAACTGCGGACTTGCTGGATAATTTAAGAAATAGACATAATTAAAGTAACCCCTTAGTTAGTTTTCTAATCTAACTAAGGGGTCACTCCAAACCCCTGCGTTAATTATTTTTTCCAAGCTGGCAGCAATCTAGTCTTTTATTGCCAAACTCCTTTTCATTTGCCCTGGCTAATTTGTCTAGAAACCTTTTAATCCATTTTTTCATAGTATATTCCTCCCATGATATAAAAGATTAATACCCTCTCATATGTCTGCCCATCATACCCTTGCCTTTACCCATTCTACCGTGGCACCAACCGTTTCCTAAAAAACCATTTTCCTTATGGAAGTTTTCCATGTAATCAAAGTGTGCCTCCCACTTTTCTGAAACTTCTGGGGCAATTCTACCATCTTCTACAGCATTCTTTAATTCTTCTTTTCTGCCTTCCATTCTTTCCTTGTGCCAATTTTCCATGTTTTCATAATAATTAGGATTATCCTTAGCTATATTATTCAACCCATTGTCTGATAGACTATCTGCATATACAAAAGCTGATCCAAGGGCCAATATTCCTACCAATCCTAAAATAATTAATGTCTTTTTCATATAAATCTCCTCCTCTTTAAATGCATTATAAAATAAGATTGTGAAGGAATTATGAAGAAATGAATTTATTTGGTATAATAATAAAAAGAAATATAATCTTCATGGGGGTAAATATGAAATTATCTAGAAAGTTAACCTTAAATTTTATAGCTCTTATTATTTTATCAATTATAATTATAAGCCTTATCTCCAATTCCATGATAAATAGTAGATTTGAAAACTATCTTATTAAGGAAAGAGAGGGTAAATTCAACAGAATATATGAAGAAATCAATGATTTATACAACTCTAATAACTTGAAACTAGACCATATGGAGCTAATGCACTATGCTTTGTCGGAGAATATAAATATCGCCATAAAGGATAGGGACGGTAAAACCCTATATAATACTGATACTCGAAAGGGTATGGGCATGGGCAATATGCATAATAGAAGGGGGCATATGATGCGACCTAGTCAAGGCCAATATGTTGAAAAGGTCTATCCCTTGACCTACAAAAATGATCATATAGGTGATTTGATTATTGGTTATATTGATAATGACTACTTAACAGAAAGTGCCATGATCTTCAAATCTACCCTTTTTAAATCCTTTGCTCTTTCCAGTTTAATTACTATTTTTGTAGGCCTTGTTTTTTCTATTATTTTATCCAGCCGTTTAACCAATCCCTTGGTTGATATAAAAAACACTGCCAATGAAATCCAATCTGGCAATCTTAGTGCCCAGGCCATGGCTAAAACTGATATTATAGAAATTCAAGAATTATCACAATCTTTAAACTATCTTGCTAGAACCTTGGACCAACAGGAGAGCATTAGAAGACGATATGCCTCAGACATATCTCATGAGCTTAGGACACCTTTAACAACTCTAAAAACTCACCTGGAGGCTATAATGGATGGGGTTTGGGAAGCAAATGCTGACCATCTAGAAATTTTAATGGATGAAACTCAAAGGCTTACTAACCTAGTAGAAAATTTAAAAGATTCATTCATAAAAGAAGATTATAATGTAGAATTGAAAAAAAGCGACTTTGATTTATCGCAAGAAGTCTTAAATATTATTACCACATTTAGACCTATATGCAATCAATATGACTTTAATATTGAAAGTTCTATAGAAGAAAATATAGCTGTTTATATGGATAGGGATAAGTTTAGGCAAGTTATGAATAATCTGCTTTCAAATTCCCTTAGGTATTTGGATCAGGGTGGAAGCGTAAATATATCCTTGGCCAAAACTGATTCTAACATAAGACTTGAGATAGAAGACAATGGTCATGGTATAAGGGGAGATAATCTACCCTTTATTTTTGATAGGTTCTATAGGGTTGATGGTTCTAGGGATAAAACCACTGGTGGAAGTGGCCTAGGCCTGTCTATTGTTAAATCCATAATAGAAGCCCATGGTGGGAATATAAATGTTTCTAGTATATATGGAGAGGGAACAAAATTTATAATTATTTTGCCATTAAATTTCCATAGTTAACCTATTTCAGGAATCTCCCCCTTAAGTATGGAATTAATAGCTGTTTCAATTTCTTGATAGCTGGTACACCTACATATATTTGATTGAAGCCACTCATGTATCATAGTTTCATTTGCATCAGGATGGATTTTAGATAGTGCATGACATACCATAAGGAAGCCTGAGGTACAGTAACCACATTGAAAACCGAAGTTTTCAACAAAGGCCTTTTGTATAGGTGCATTTTTAAGTCCCTCTACTGTTACTATCTTCTTTTTTATGGCTTCCACAGTAAGCATAATGCAAGACTTTATAGGCCTTCCATCCACAAGTATGGTACAGGCTCCACAATCCCCATTTTCACAGCCCGGTTTTGGACCCGTAAGACCAAACTCATTTCTCAAGGTAAAGAGTAGTATATCTGAAGGTTTTACAAGTGCTGTCCTATCCTTCCCATTTACATTTAATACAAGATGCGTTTTCCCTGAAATCTTAAGCACTTTCCTCTCCCCTTTCAAACTTATCTATAATCTCTTCTATAATATTTGCAAGCATAAATTTTCTATAGTCTGGGGTTCCGTTGTTATCATCCAAAAGCTCACCTGGAATTAGTTGAATAATTTCATTTATTCGTTTTCCTTTTTCCCTGGACTTACTATTTAGGGCTTTCTCTATCTCCTTTAGTCTAAAGGACTTTTCACAGAGACCGGAAAAGGCTATATTTATCTTTTTCCCGTCCTTAAGGGCTACTGCAGAAATTAGGGGGTAGTCTATCTTTTCATTTTTTGTCCTTTTTACATGAATATAGGGAAGGTCTAAATACCTTTTTTTAATTATTAACTGTATTATTAAATCACCCTCCTTGTCTTCAATTGGACTATTCCAATAT
>CAZFIO010000148.1:0-4182 GCA_964519585.1 uncultured Tissierellaceae bacterium | reverse complement strand
ATCTAAAAAGGAACAAGTAAAGAATTTAACTGCCATAGGTGGTGAAGGGGCAGTATCAAAAGATACACTGGAAGCTGTAAAATCTCTACGATGAAATAAGTGAGACTGTGAAATAATTTGTCTATGAATAACCCTCCTTTCAAGGTAAAACTTTTATCTTAAAAGGAGGGTTTTCTAATGAAGGGTCTCTTTATCTATGCTATAGCACCTTTATATTTATAATAAGTAAAATAGTCAAACTATTTTTCCTTTTTACTGCGTAGTTTTTGCTTTTCATGTACCTATATAAGTAGAAGGACTTTTTAATTCATATATTTAGAAGATGAGGGGGCGGTGAAATGAATGATAATGGAGAAAGGATCAGAAGGGTCAAGGCCTTAGCTGGGGAAATAGGGCGTAAAAGAAAAGATAGGTTGCTTGCCAGCCTTTCTACCCTGTCCTTAGTCTTATTCTCTTCCCTTCTAGGCCTTATACAATTTCTAGAAGGTAGGACAAGTCTTCAGGCCAAGGGAATGTATGCTTCCATACTACTATATGAAAATGCAGGTTCCTATGTTTTAGTAGCAGTTCTTGCCTTTATATCAGCAACTCTACTCACCCTCTTAGGAATAAATTTAAGAGAAAAAAATAAGGAAGATACCTTAGAAAAGGAGGAAAAATTTAAATGAAAAAAAGATTGTTGGCCTTATTACTTATTATAGTTATCTTGGTAGGTTTTGTGCCTGAGGAGGCCTTTGCCTATATAGGAGATTTAGATTTTCCAGCTACAAATCAAAATGCTGAAAAGGTAAGATATGGAACTAGTAATGTTTCTATTCCTATAATGGTTAAAATTCCTGGTATGGCAGAACCAGCAAAAACATCTTTAAGTCTTCATTATCTTGAAAATAATTATATTCGCTTTGCCATAAACCACACGGGTGTGTATTCTTCCACCTTACCAACCCCCATCAAGGCTGAAGAAGGTAAACTACCTCTGACTAGCTGGTCCCAGCAATCCTTTAGTCTTACCAAGTCAAGGCTTATAGCAGGTATCCCTTTTCCAATTGAAGAGGCTTTAACTATTACTTCTACAAAGATAAGTAAGGTTGATATAGACGGAAATCCTGCCATAAAGGTAGAATATACTTTTAACAATAATGACATAAAGGCCTATACTACCTACCAGTTGGTAAAGTTGGACAAGGGTAGTCATACTGATAGATATACTGATGAAACAGTCATCGATATAGACGGAAGTAGCTGGGGGGTCCTAAGCGATGGCTATTTTGTATATTCTGGTTCAAGACCATCTTCAGAAATAAAACTAAATTGGTACAATGCTTTTGGTGGCTTCCCTGCTATGGGACATCCTAGTCAAGTAATGGAAGCCTCTAGTATCCCAGTAAAAATTGATAGGCATGTAAAATACGATGAACCTATCTCCACTACTATAAGCAGTGGTTTAGCTTGGACTGAAACCGATGGTAGAAATTCTGGTCCTATCATCGATGGAGGTACCTGGTATGATATCTCAGAAGTTTATACAGACTGCTACTCTTGGGCTAATCCCTTTGTAGTAACTTCAAATGGCTTTTATCATAATAAAATTTCTTATAATTCCTTCCCTGGAGAGATCAAATATACTAAGGGAGCCTATGGGGGGCTTTCAGGCTTGACTACAAGAGACTCCCAGTCATTTACGGGCGAAGATTATGACCGCTATATGGCATACGGCCCTAAGGAAAATGGAAAGCCAAAAATAGCTTCTACCCAGTTATGGGGCTATCGGGACTTTGAAGTTGCAGCTGCGGCACCTTCAAAACCTGATGAGGTTGATATAAGTGAAAGTTCCAATGGACTGGCAATATTTAAAAACGGAAGTAGCTATAAAGCAGAACCTATTATAAATGATACTGAACTTAATAGGCTTAGAAATGCCTACAAAAGTGAACCTGTAGCACTGATACGGGGTAATTTTAAAAAAGAAAATAATAACTATGTATTTCAAGGCACTGCAGCTGCCCTGTCTCCTTCGGTTACAGCCACATGGACTAGAATAAATGATAGTCTTATAGTTTCCAGTGATGGTAAATTTACCAATACTGCCAATCTAGACCTAAGCAATCCTAGCTTTAAATTTTATTCCAAGAAGGTTGGTGGAGCAGGTGATGACCTAAAAATTAAGACAACTGCCAAGGGATTAGAGATAATTATGGCACCTACAAAAAACTCGGCTGTTGTATCTGTAGGCATCCCTAACTTTAAGGCGGACGTAAAAACAGTTACAGCTGATGCCAATGGAAAACTTAACTTCACAGGTAACTTATACCTTGATTCCATAATTAAAGGTGCTTCTGCAATTGACTTAAATGATATGGAAATGCTTATCAAGAATGGAAAGTTCACCCTAAATGGTATAAAGGCTGAAGGAAGTATAGGTGCTGGAAACATCCTAGGTATTGATGTAGCCAATGTAAAGGGTAAAGTAAACACCTTCCCTAATGAGGAGGATTATAAATTCGACCTAGATATTAGTATACCTGCTATACTTTCAGTTAAGGGGAATCTAGAATTGGGTAAAACAAATTCTGGTGAACTTATCCCGAACGACTTTTATTTTAATGTTAACAGTTCCAAGGGTATTCCCATTGCAGGTGGACTTGCCACGATTAATGGTGGGGGAGTAGGTGCCTATAACTTGATTTCCACCTATAATGGCAACTACCTGGGCCTTCCCCCTATCAAACTAAGAGGAAGCCTAAATACAACTATGTTCGAGCTACTAACAAGTAAAGCCAATATAGTAATCGGACCAGGATACTTCTCTGGCTATACTTCTGATGCAAAAATAAAGGGACTCTCTATTATGGATTATGCAGGTTGGGAACTTTATAGTCAGATTGATGATAGAACAGTTAAGGGTACTGATTATACTGGTGTCTCAATAGGAGGAAAATATCAACTAAAGGCAAATTTCCCTAGCAAGACAACAAATATTCTTGTATTCGATACTGGTATAGGAGCTAATTTTTTTGCAGGAGTAAATCAAGGTAATAATAATAAATTAAATGGCTATGCAGTGCTAGCTGCTAATAGCAAGTTTAAAGGCCTCGTACAAGTTCCAAATAATTCTCCACTTTTTGCAGGTAAAAAGATTAGTGGTGCTGATATGCAGGCAGCTATAAGTATGGAAACATTTCCAAGAGATATTAGCTCATTTGATAGGTTGGTAGAAACAGCCTTTACTAGTGGCAAAGCCAAGATAGGTGTTGTTGCAACTCAAACTATACTTCTTAGTACCCTTCGCATCTATTATATAACACCTGACACCCTTGACTTTGATTTCAAGCTACTAGGTAGCCTTGACGATTGGGACTGGAAAGACCATGGTTTTACTTCTGTACTGTCTAACCAGGCAGGCCAGCAGGTGGGCTTATTTGGCATAGAAAGCTCTATGAAACCCCTTCAAACTAATATGGTGTCTTTAATGGACAATGGTGGGCAAAAAATAAAGACTGTGACTTTTGGAGCAGGAGACATACCTGATGGTGAAAATGGATATATAGCTATCACAGCAACGGATGTAATTGATTTAGAGGAATTTAAAAATGACTTAAAAGTCACAGGACCTAATGATGAAATAAAATTGGAATACCTCAAAGTAGAAGATCAAGATATTGACGGCGAGATTATTAAGGATGTAATTGCAAATACTGAAACTGCCAATGCCATGACTGGCTTAACTAAAGATGGCAAACCTTCTATTATAGTATGTATAGGTAAGGAAGCTGGAGAATATACAGTAAAAGCAAATCATGAATTTACCCTTGAAAAATATGCAACTAAAGCTTTTACAGCACTAGATGCTACTTTGAATGTAGAGGGAAAGAAAATTATTGGAGAGGTTACCAATCCAGAAGATTCTACTAACTATGTCCTACGCACCTATCTAGGCACTAAAGAAGGTGGTGCAGACTATCTATTAAGTCAAACAGATTTGGCAAAAGATATTAGCACAGGAAATATCAATATAACTGAAGAGCTAGAGTTATCAGGATTAATCGCCCCATCTGGAGATTACTTTGTATCCACCTTCCTTTTGAAAGAGGTTAGCTACTATGATGAAGAAAGTAAATTGGATGAAATTGCCCTCTTGCCAGTAGATAGTAAGGAATTTGGTGTAGATCAAAAAGTGCCATA
>CAZFIO010000147.1:0-4342 GCA_964519585.1 uncultured Tissierellaceae bacterium | reverse complement strand
TTTAAATATTTATTCGAACATATCTGGTTAGATTTGTTGCACTTTATTCTCCTATCGTTCAGCTATAGTTAATTACCTATGATCCTCAACCGTTCATCAGATAATTTAAACTCCACTTCCCTAATATGACTCTCAATTTCACCATCAAAGTTAATAACTAATTCTTCCTCTGATACTATATTAACCCTTTTTGCCTTAAATAATTCTACATACCTTTTTAATTTCACATGGTGACCCTTAAAGATTGTAGGAAATAGGCCTAGTAGGGTAAGTTTACTTACATTTTTAACTAGGCATATGTGAAGATAGCCATCATCTAATTCTGCTCCCGGAAGAATCATCATACCACCACCATAATATTTACCATTCCCTACAGCTAAAAGTACTATGTCCCTATGATATCTTTCATTATCTATATCAATTACTACCTTCTTCTTTTTAAAGGTAATCAGAGCCTTTAGGACGCCCAAAATATAGGCCATCATACCCTTGTATTTGTGTTTTATAGAGTTTGTATGGTTTACTACCTCTCCATCAAATCCTGCACTGGCAACATTGAGGAACTTGTGGCTATTGATTTCTCCAATATCAATCTCCCTTATCTTCCTTTGAATTATAATATCTATGGCCACAATAGGGTTCAAGGGGATAGACAAACTTTTACTCATATCATTGCCTGTCCCACCTGGAATTATACCCATTACCCCATAGCCACGATTGATAATTCCCTTTGCTACCTCATTTATAGTCCCATCTCCACCAACAGCAACTATAGTTTCATATTTGCTGTTTTGAGCAAGATTAATGCCATCCTTAGGACCACTTGTAAACACAATCTCAAACCCAATCCTATGCTCATTCATTTTCTGCAAAATTATAGCTTCCAACTCTTTAGCTTTTCCTCCACCAGCTATAGGGTTTATTATAAAAAGTAAACTTTCCATAAGATCCTTCCCTTACTATAATTTGATAACAAGAGATTCATTGTCCTGGGCTAGTTCGATAAATTCAAAACAAGACTCCAGGCCTGTCCCCAGCCAACCTTGACTAGTGACTTTTACAAGCCTTATGCCTTATACTTGCCCTGCTATTTCCTTTAGGGCCTTAAGACCCAGCTGAACTTCCTCAAAAGTATTAAAGATGCCAAAACTGAACCTGACAGCCCCCTGTCTTAGACTTCCTATGGTTTCATGGGCCAAGGGTGCACAGTGTAGGCCTGGTCTTACAGCTATATTGTATTTCTCATCTAATATATATGATATTTCTGAAGAGTCTATGTCCTTTATATTTAAGGCTACAACTCCACCATGTTTCTTTACATCTAAGGGCCCATAAAGCTTAATACCTGAAATTTTACTGGCTTCTTCAAGGAAAAACCTAGTTAATTCTTCCTCATGTTTACAAATATTATAGATACCCTTGTCCAGAATATATTTTACTCCTGCCCCAAGCCCTATGATGCCTGGCCCATTTAGGGTCCCAGATTCATACTTATCTGGCCTAATATTTGGTTGTAGGATGGATTCAGAATCACTTCCTGTTCCTCCTTGGAAAAATCCCTTTAGATCTATATCCGGGCCAATATAAAGACCACCAGTTCCCTGGGGTCCAAGTAAGCCCTTATGACCTGGAAAAGCAAGTATATCTATATTCATTTCTTCCACATCAATATTATAAACTCCAGCAGATTGTGCTCCATCCACCATAAAGTAGATTCCATTTTCCTTTGCCAGCTGGCCAACTTCTTTTATTGGCATAATAGTGCCTGTTAAGTTGGATACATGGGTCATAACTATAAGCTTTGTATTTGATTTAATTGCAGTCCTTATATCATGGGGGTTAATTTCTCCTAAATTATTCCCTTGAACAATTGTTGCTTCTACCCCAGAATCCTCCAGGTGCTTAATAGGTCTGAGTACAGAATTGTGTTCCATGGATGTGGTTATTACATGGTCACCAGCTTCCAAAAGGCCCTTAATTCCTATATTTAAACTTTCAGTGCAATTAAATGTGAAAATTATATTCATTGGGTTTTCTATGTTAAATAATTTGGCTAACAAGTTCCTAGTTTCAAATATTTCCCTACTGGTTTTAAGTGCAAGTTTATGACCTGACCTTCCAGGATTTGCACCATATTCACTCATAGATTTCATTATCCTATCATAAACAATATTTGGTTTAGGAAACGATGTAGCTGCATTGTCAAAATATATCATTTTTCTACCTCCACCAAGAAATTATAACATATTATCTAGAAAAATTACATATTATCTAGAAAAATTACATAAAATAGAATGTTCCACGTGGAACATTCTATTCTGTTAATAATTCAAATATCCTTGATAAGTCTTCTTCTCCATAGTATTCTATTTCTATTTTCCCCACCTTGTCCCCTGTGACTAATTTCACCTTGGTTCCTAGGACCCTCATTAATTGTTCTTCTAGATCTTTTACATAAGGGTCTATTTGTCTAATCTTAGTTCTTCTGCTCCTAGTTTTAGCCTTTTTTTCTTTTACTTCCTTTACTTGTCTTTCTGTGTCCCGAACATTTAGGCCAGTATTTATAATTCTTTGAGCTAGATTAATCTGTTCCTTAGGATCCTTAATCCCCAAAAGAACCTTCCCATGACCTGAAGTGATTTGACCGCTATAAAGGTAGGCTACTACTTCATCTTCCAAATTAAGTAGTCTAAGGCTATTACTTATATAGGCCCTACTTTTTCCTATGGCATTTGCTAGTTCCTCATGCTTAAGTTTAAAATCACTCATCAGTTGCTTATAAGCCCTTGCTTCTTCTATAGGATTAAGGTCTTCTCTTTGAACATTTTCAATTAGGGCTAGTTTAGCAGCATTCTCACTGTCAACATCCATTACTATGGCAGGTATATTTTCAAGCCTCGCAAGCCTCGATGCCCTATACCTTCTCTCACCAGCAATTATTTCATATTTATCTCCAGAAATCCGAACTAGTATAGGCTGTAAAACCCCATGTGTTTCAATTGATTTAGATAGATCCTTGAGGCTACCATCATCAAAGCTTTTCCTAGGCTGGTCCTCCTTAGGTATAATTTTTCCAATGTCTATGTTCTTAATATCATTGTTGGGCTTTATAGTTCCCTCTATTATTTCATCAAGCATGGTATTATCTCCTATTAAGGCAGATAGTCCTTTTCCTAAAGCTCTTTTTTTGCTCATAATATTCAAGCCTCCTTATCTATTAGTCCTCTAAATATAAGAATTCTTCAGCCAAATCCATATAGGCTATAGAACCCTTGGATTTATCATCATAATCCATAATAGACAAACCATGGGATGGTGCTTCTGCTAGCCTAATATTCCTTGGAATAATACTTGTGTAAACCTTGCCCTTAAAAAAAGCCTTTACCTCCTCTACAACCTGTATAGATAGGTTTGTCCTACCATCAAACATGCTAAGAACTACACCTTGTACTTCCAAACTAGGATTAAAACTTCCCCTAACCAACTCAATAGTCTGGAAAAGTTGACTTACACCCTCTAGGGCATAATACTCACATTGTATAGGTATAAGAACGCTGTCCGAAGCTATAAGGGAAAGGATAGATAGTATACCAAGGGATGGTGGACAGTCAATAAAGATATAGTCGTACTTGTCCTTTATCCTTGCTAGCTTAGCTTTTAGTAATCCTTCCCAATTACCTTCCCTAGCCAACTCAACTTCTAGACCTGCCAGTTCATTATTTGCTGGTATAATGTCTACATTTTCAGCTGAGCTAGGATATATAGCCTCTTCTATATCTGTATCTAAGGCCAATACATCATAGATTTGGTATTCAATTTCTCTTTTATTGATACCTAGGCCACTGGTAGAGTTCCCTTGAGGGTCAATGTCTAGGACTAGAATCTTCTTATTTAACTTGCCTAGGCCTGCAGCCAAGTTTATACTGGTGGTGCTTTTCCCAACTCCACCCTTCTGATTAAATACAGATATTATCTTCCCCATTCTCTCACCCTTTGTATTATGATTTCATCTTATTACTATAATACCATATTAAGTAGTAAAGGAAATAGACTTTTAAGCTTTTAAATAGCTTTCATGATGATATTTGAAATTTATTTTACTAGTAAACGACCCAAATGTTCCACGTGGAACATTTTTAACGGTAAAAAAATAAATTATGCATAGTTTATTTATTTAACTCTTTATCAGATATAAAAATATAATGATAGTTGAACAGTAGTTAAACAATAGTTAATCAACTGTAGAGTAGATTTGTAGGGCCTAGATTTGCTGATATCTTGATGAATATAAGGAGAATAAAGCGCAACAACAATCTAAGATATCCGCCATAAGCAAGATTAT
>CAZFIO010000146.1:0-4392 GCA_964519585.1 uncultured Tissierellaceae bacterium | reverse complement strand
TTAAATATTTATTCGAACATATCTGGTTAGATTTGTTGCACTTTATTCTCCTTATACGCAATAAAGAGGTTAGCAGAGCTAACCCCTTCATATGCACTTACTGTCGTTTCACCTATTGCCTAACTATCATTCTTTTTCTCCTTGAAAAATGCAATTGCACACCAAGACCAATTATAGCACCCAGAAGAAGTATTATTGTATTTGAAAAAGATCCCTTCATATTTGGTCTGGTCATATTAAACCCCCATTATTTCACCTTGCTGTAAACCTGCATATTTAATATTTCTATTTCATAGCCCCTTAAATACATATCCTCAGCTTCTAAATTGTTAAGCCTATGAACCTTTGTAATTGAATATAAAAGTGACTGAAACCTAATACTTCCCCCGTCCTTTAATCTTACTGGTAAAGGAAACAATAAAACAATAAGCAATAAAGAAATAACTATTTTTCTAAACTTATATTTACCCTTCATATCTATCACCTTAAATCCTTTATTACTTATCCTTCTTCCTCCATATCCCCTTAAATTTTACTTTCCTAAGAAGCCTTATTCCCACAAAGCCAAGAATAACCAAGACTATAATCATTGGCAGGGCATAGATTATCCAAATAACAAAGTCCTGCATACCCACACCAAATCCATATAAGGAATTATTGAAGGCGTTTTTTATCCTGGTCCCAAAACTAGTTCCCTTAGTCTCCTGGTCAGTTAATTTTAGGACCTCTCTTATATCCATGCTTATGGTGCTGTATTCCACCTTATCATCTATGTTTAGGAGGCTTGATTTTAATTGTTCCTTTTCATATATAATCTCAGTAAGCTGGTTTTCAAGAGTTATAATATCCTCAATCTTAGTGGCCTTTTCCAAGAGAGATAGGATTCTTTCCTCCTTAGTGGTGATTACCCTTAATCTTGATTCTGTATCCCTATAATGCTTGGTTACATTTTCTTTTCTGGTATGTTCTGAAGTGAGGTTGCCTATTCCATCCAGCTCAGCCTTGAAGCTTGACAATTCTTTCTTAGGAACCCGAATTGTAAACTCTCCCTGTCTGTATTTCCTGCCATCATAGTAGCTATTGTAGGATATATTGGATTCCTCTATATAGGCCTTATATTTTGATATAAGTTTGTCTAGATTTGCTTTTGTAGTGTCAAATTCAGTAGTTTCAAAGGATAAATACATAGTGGTGATAATCTTTGTAGCTTCTTCAAATTCAGGACCTTCATCCTTAAAATCCATATCAGACCCTGTCTCAGAACCTCCACCAAAATCAGGCATTCCATTGCCACCACTAGGGCTTTCCTGGGGTGGAGCTGAATCCTTGCTAGCAGAACAAGCGCTTATAAAAGATATACTTAGAAGTAGAATCAGCAAAATCAATATAGACTTACTCAACTTTTTCATAAAATCACTCCTTTGCCATGATTATACATTAAAGTAATAAATAAGTGGATACAAAGCAGTTACAGAGTATTAACGATTGTCAAGCAATGGCCTAGCAATTGTCAAGCAATGGACAAGCGATTGTTGAGTTGGTGTCTAGCTTTCGGGTCTAAGATTCCTCGCAGGCTCGGAATGACATGGGTCAATGGGTTAGGGTCGGATACTCCTTAGGATTAGGCTTGTTAATGAGTTTTAGATGTTGCTAAAAACTCGGTTCAAAAAGGCTTTACGCTTTTAGCCTTACGGTTTTCACTTTCCTAGTTTTAAAAGTCTATTTTGTGGTACAATAAAGAAGATATTGTAAGTAATTGGGGGTAGACATACTTGAAGGAAAACAAACTAAAGAAATTTTTGTTAATAAACTTGGGAGTCATAATTCTTGTATTTGGATTATACTTCTTTCTTATTCCAGCTGATTTAGCTACTGGAGGGGTTACAGGTCTAGGTATGGTAATAAATCATATATTCCCCAATATGCCAGTAGGACTCTTGATGGCTATACTTAACTTGGCACTTTTTGTCTTGGCCTTTATATTTATTGGCCATGAATTTGGAGGATACACAATTTACTCAAGCCTTTTAATATCAGGACTCATATATTTGTTGGAGCTATTTGTGCCTTTAAAGGGTCCTCTGGTAGATGATTTAATGATTAATTTAATTTATGGAATCCTGATTCAGGGCATTGGCCTAGCCATAGTACTAAATGCAGGAACTTCAACAGGGGGAACAGATATAATAGCAAAAATAATTAATAAATATACCCATTTAGAGATAGGTAAGTCCCTTTTTCTAGCTGACTTTTTAATAATAATACTGGCTATACTAGTGTATGGGGTTGAATTAGGCTTATATGCTCTCTTGGGGGTAATGATAAACTCAGCTGTAATAGACAAAATCATAGCTGGATTTAATACAAAAATAAAGATGGTAATTATAAGTCATAGGGAAGAAGACATAACAAAATTTATCATAGAAGAGCTAGATAGAGGAGTTACCTTACTCCACGGTGAAGGTGGATTTTCCCATACTGACAAGCGGATTATAAACACAGTAGTCTCCAGAAGGGAGTACATAAGGATTAAAAATTATGTAAAGGAAGTAGATCATTTGGCCTTTGTATGGGTCAATTTTGTAAATGAGGTATTTGGGGAGGGCTTTACCCATTAAAAAAAGCACCTTTAGGTGCATTAGGGAATTAGAAAAAATGGTGGGCGGTATAGGACTCGAACCTACGACTTTCACCACGTCAAGATGACACTCTACCAACTGAGTTAACCGCCCCAATCCTTATATATTATAACACTAGAACTGGGGAAAAAGCAATAGGGAATGAACAATAGTTAAACAATAGGGGAACAAAATAAACAATTGTCTAGCAATGGTCAAGCAGTAGTCTAGCGATGGTCTAGCAATTGTAAAAGATGAAACTGGAAAGCTGAAAGCATAAAGAAAAAGATTGTTTTAGGGTGGGAGACTTTGGGGTTTAAGATTCTTCAAATGGTCAGCTTCTAAGTAGTGGCGGACGCCTCTGTCCGCAGACCCAAAAGCTAGACCCTAGTAACTATTGCTTGACCATCGTTTGGCCATCGCTTGACTATCGCTTGTCTATGGTTAATATCTCTTGCTATTCTTTATCTTATATTATATATTTATACTAGGTTCTTGACTTATGTCATTATGTTTAGGGGGAGTATTATGGATTTGTCTAAGATTATCTTGTCCTTTGGTTTAACCCTATTAGTAGGTTTGTCCATGGGCTTAGGTAGCATATTATCTTTTTTTGTTAAGGGCGATAATAAAAAGTTTTTGGTAAAGTCTCTAAGCTTTGCTGCAGGGATTATGATTTATGTATCCTTTATGGCTATTTTACCAGAAGGTATCCATCTAATAGAAGGATATTTGGGCCATGAGAAGGGTTATAATCTTGCCCTTGTATTTTTCTTTATAGGTATAATTATAACTGCTATTTTAGAACATTTTGCCCACAAGATTGGTGGAGACCATGGACATAACCACGATCATAGCCATAGTCATGGACCCCACAACCATGGAGAGCATCTTTCAAAATTAGGCTTTGTATCTGCAGTTGCCATAGCAATCCACAACCTGCCAGAAGGTTTTGCCCTATTTACTGCAGGCCTAAAGGATATAAGGATGGCCATACCCATTGCCCTTGCAATAACCATGCACAATATACCTCTTAGTATAGCCATATCAGTGCCCATATTTTATTCCACCAAGAGTAAGAAGAAGACATTTTTCTATACCTTGCTAGTAGGCTTATGCCAACCCTTGGGGGCAATTCTGGGCTATCTATTACTTTCCAAATTTCTTAATGACTTTCTATTTGGAGTGCTTTTCTCTATAATTTCAGGGATTATGGTTTTTGTATCCTTAGATGAGTTATTACCTACTGCTCAAAAATATGATGACCACCATATAGCAATTTATGGCGCTGTTGCAGGTATGATAGTCATGGCAATAAGCCTGGTTATGTTTGGACATTCCCATTAAAAAACAATCTTATAAGTATAAACTCCTATTTTTTTGTCAATGATTTAAATAAAGAATAGGAGGTAGAATATGTTAAAAATAACTAGTAGGTTAAAAAGGCATTTATCGATTATTAAGCAAAATATCTTTCCTAAAAGATTTACAAGTAAATATGTCAGTGAAGAAGAAGATATCATAAGGTCCATAAGAGAGGCCCAAGAGGAAATGGAGTCTAAGGAAAAGTACTTCAACCATGCAACGGACCCAGATTTGGTTGATTATGCAATTTATGATATAGAGACATCTAAGAAAAAGTATAACTATTTACTAAAAATGTTGAAGAAAGGAAATAATATGTAATATTTTTTGTTTCTTATCCTATATTTATAGTATAATACAAGTATAGGAGGTTAGATTATGGATTTAGGTACCGTATTAGCTTTTTTAG
>CAZFIO010000145.1:0-4397 GCA_964519585.1 uncultured Tissierellaceae bacterium | reverse complement strand
GCTAATATTAACCTTATCTAAGAAAATTAGTGGACTTTTTCACTGGTCCCGGACGCACCTGTTGTGTTGGACATAAAAAGAGAGCTAGCCCTATTATAAAGGATAGCTCTTAAATCTTTTTCTTTTCCGAGAATATCTTTTTACCTGTTTTAGCATCTATATCATATCTATAGTCACTACCTGAAGAAAAGAATCTAACCATATAAAACTTTAGGTCGTCCTCATTTTTAAACTCCACCCTTAGCTGGCTTACCTGATTTTCTTTTAAGCCAGCATCCATGAGGGCCTGAATTTTGGCATTGCTTACCCCTATATACTCATTTTCTATGTCTTCCTTATCTGGATCTTCTGGTTCTTTAGGGGGGATTATAGATGTCCTCTCTCTTTCTGTAATTTCTCCACTTATGGCATCAATTTTATATTTATAGCTGCTGGTAGAAGTATTAAATTTTACCCTATATACTGCTGTATCCTTTTCCAAATCTATTTTTAATTCTTTTATTTGGTCTTCATTGAGCTTAGCATCCTTTAGTGCATTGTCTTTAGCCTTACTTTCGCCTATATACTTAACTTCAATATCAGGCTTATCCTCCGGTGGATCCTCTGCTTGACTAGGAGGATTTATTGGAGTTTTGTCTTCTTTTATGATTTTGCCACTTATGGCGTCAATTCTATATTCATACTTTGAATTATCAGTTTTAAACCCTAGGCTATAAATCGCAGGATCCTTTTCTTTTTCTAGTTCTATCTTTAACTCTTTAACCTGATCTTCCTTAAGCTTTGCATGATTTAGTCCTATTTTTTTTGCCTTGGTCCTGCCTATATACTTTACTTCTATCTCAGGCTTCTCCCCTGGTGGACACTCTGGCTCACTAGGATCTTGCAGTACTTTACTTTCAATCTCTAAGATTTGACCACTTATAGCATCAATATTATACTTATAGTCTGTTTTATTAATATTAAAGCTTGCCCTATAAATCATGCGACCCTTTTCAAAGTCTCTTTCAACCCCTAGGGACTGGATTTTATCCTTTTCTAAATTTTCTTGAGCTAAGACAATTTCCTGGGCCTTTTCCTTTCCTATATACACATCATTGGCCTGGCCAAGTTTACTTACTCCCTGTATGGGTGTCTGCTTATCCTCTATTAATAGGTTTAAGTCATTGATAGATAGGTTTACCATTTCCTCAAATTGTTTTTCCTTATCTATGGAGACCAGGGACTGGATTAGTTTAGCCTTACCAGTTGAAATATTATGTGTTTTGGCAATTTCCTTTATTTCTGTCTTATCCTCTACCTTTATTTTTTGGCTAAGGACTGCCCCTTCTACCTCATATTGGTTTAAGAAGCTATTAATATCTTGCAAAAGTTCCTCTTGTAGTTTAGTCCCTTTTTCATCTCTTTTGCTATCTACGGATATAAGTATTGAATTATTGCTAGAAGAGATATAGCCATTTTTCACCATAGAACCTATCAGGGCATTGACTGCTATTTCCAAATCAATATTCTTAAGTTTCATATCCCCAATAACTAGTCTAGCATTATCATTTAGTGGATTTGCTCTTAGAACTTTTTCAAAAGAATTTACCTTTAGTTCAATGCTGGGGTTTACATCAAAGTTGATTATTGATTCTGTTGAAAGGTGGCTATAGGCTTTTTGAATTCCAAAAACCATCATAAGACAAATGGCAATTGATGCTATTCTTAAATATAGTTTATTGTTAAAGGAATTTTTCTTCCTTTCCCTTAAACCTATTCTTTTATATGTATTTGTAGCTCTTATGTCTTCATTCTTCCTATATTCCATATATTGGAGGACTTCAGGCAAAACGTTTGGTGTGGTAGTTTCTATAGACATTTTTAGTCTTTCTTTGATGCTTCTATCTATTATTTTCAATTTGCCTCCTCCTTTAATATTTTTCTAAGCTTTGACAAGGCTCGGTGATACTTTGACAAACTTGTTGATAAAGGTAACCTTAATAAAGTAGCTATCTCCCTATGTTTCATTCCTACAACTGCATTTAGAATAATGATTTGACCTTCCTCCCTAGTTAGGTTGGTCAAGACTTCTTCTAAAAAAACTTTGTCAATGATAGAGTCTGAAAAAGCCCTATCCCCTGAAATTCGGTCCTCCTCAAGACCAAATTCCTTTTCTGATGTGTGGTCAAGTGTGCTTAAGGAAAGATTTTTCACTATGGTCAAGATCCATGCCATAGGCTTGTTTTGTGAGACATACCTAGAGGCATTTTCAAAGATTTTTATATATGAATCCTGCATTATATCTTCAGCCTTATGGTGATTTTTGACTATTGATAAAGCAAAACCATATACAGAAGTCCTTGTCATAGCATAAAATTCTTCCATAGCCTCTGTGTCATAATTTGCAACTTTCATAATTAAATTATCTAGAATCTTGTTTTTATCCATCTTCCCCTCTGTGATAATTATATTACTGAATAACATAGCATCACCTTGCCTTGTCTATATATTAACTGTTGAACTTATCATTTTATTGCATAAAAATAAAATTAATTATATTATAGCATATATTTTTGGAAAACTAGCTAGATAAGTGTGACATTTAGTGAATGAAATGTCACAATAGAAACGTCCGTGATCAGTGACAAACTATTATTTTTCTAGTTTGTCATTCTGAACGCTAGTGAAGAATCTAGTTTTTCAACGGCTCTAAGGTCCTTCGCTTCGCTCTGGATGACAGAATAAGGACTTTTTCACTGGTCTCAAACCGTCCCCTGGGACATGGAAAATGGTTCATTTGTACCATGTGATATAAATTGAGTCTGATATAATTTAGCTAGTACTATAAGAAAATAACTTCTAGAAGAAGATGGCTCTTAAGAAAGATTTTTTATAAATTTAGAAAGGAGTGGTGTTTTTATGAAAAAGATTATGATTGGGGTAGGAATTTTCCTACTTATTGTAGGAGTCTTTTTTGGCTTATGGGCAATATTTGATTCAAGGGTTAGGACCAGCCATAATCCTCCTAGGAAGGATTACAAAGCTGAGGATCTTGTGGGTCTTTCCTTTTCCTGCAACCATATGTCTAGGACTGAATGCTATAGCTTTTCAATAGGACTTAAGGATGAGGGTTTGCTTTTTTCTGCTGAATATATGACAGAGGTTGGAGAAGAAATAAAATTTGAAGATAGGCCTATTGATGCCAACCATCTAGAAGACCTGATAGAGATTGCTAGTTACCATGATTTTCAAAATATGGTAGAAAGAGAACCTAGTCCAGTTTTTGTAAGCGACGCGACCTCCTACAGCCTATACCTATATTGGAATGACGGAGAGTATGAAAGAATAGGGCATCCTAGGTCTGGTATAGGGGATTTAAAGGACTTCTTTTTTGCCTTAGTGGAAGAGGATGAAAGAAGTGAATAATAGGGATAGATCAGCCCTGGGAGATAGGTATAGAGGTTTTAAGAAATTTTAATGGAAAAGTTTTTGTAATATATGCTATAATTATATTTTACATTATAAGAAAAGGAGCAATTTTATGCAGCTTACTTGGTTTGGCTTTGCCCTATCGGCAACATTTTTCTGGGGTTTATCGGATGTATCATTCAAGAGGGGGACAGACCCTAATGATAGGTATGGACATTTAAGGATTTTGATTATGATTGGGTTTATTATGGGACTTCAGTCCTTTGTAGAATTATATAAGCTTGGTTTTAATTATAGCATAAGAACCAGTCTTATATACTTTCCTGTATCATTCTTATATATCTTGTCCATGGGGGTGGACTTCTATGGCTATAGGTTTTTGCAAATTTCAGTGGGTTCGCCTGTAGCTTCCACATCTGGTGCCATGGCAGGGCTGCTATCTTTTATGGTTTTAAAGAAGACCATGACAGGCATACAGTTTGTGGCAGTCAGCCTTATAACTGTAGGTCTTATCCTACTGGCTATCTTAGAGAATCGAACGGATAAAAAAAGATCCCTTGAAGAAGATCCCAAGGAGATCCATCTAGGAGCCATAGCCCTTGTATTTCCAATTATCTATGCTGTGGTAGATGCCTTTGCTACATTTTTGGATGATGTTTACTTAAGCAATATCCTTACACCAGAGGAGGCCCTGATTTCCTTTGAGTTAACCTTTCTTTTTGTAGCCCTAGTTTCCTTGTTCTATTTGGTGGTTATAAAAAAGGAAAGATATAAGCTAGGGGAGGAAAGATTCAATATTCTAGGCGGGATATTTGAAACAGCTGGCCAGTTTTTCTATGTCTATGCCCTAAGTGGAAATTCAGTAGTAGCAGCCCCTCTTATGTCCATAGATAGTATAGTGGCCGTAATTTTTGCTAGGATTTGGCTTAAGGAAAAGCTAAATAAAAACCAATATATAACCATACTTATGATTACACTGGGAGTATTTA
>CAZFIO010000144.1:0-4474 GCA_964519585.1 uncultured Tissierellaceae bacterium | reverse complement strand
AATAAGCCTTGGTATCTCAAACATAAACGATATACCCCAGGCCATGGATTCTTTAGTAAAAAAAGTTGATGCAATCTACACTATCACTGACAATATGGTGGCCTCTGCTATAAGTGTAGTTGCTGAAAAAGCAAAATCAAATAAATTAATTACTATAGGGGCTGAATCCTCCCATGTAAATGATGGTATCCTTATAACAGAAGGAATCAGCTACTATGACATAGGCAAGCAAACAGCAAGGATGGCTAAGGAAATTTTAATGGATGGAAAATCACCTGGAGAGATACCCTTTGAATTTGCAAAGGACATATCAAAGGTCTTTAATGAAGAAACACTAAAGGTTTTAGGTCTTGATGAAAATAACCAAGTATTCAAGGACGCAGAAAAAATAACAAATTAGTTTTGGGGGTTTAGGCAATGAATTCGTTAATTATTACATCTATAGAGCAGGGCTTAATATTTGCAGTATTGGCAATGGGGGTCTTCCTAACCTACAAGGTTTTGGATATAGCAGATTTATCAGTGGAAGGAACCTTCCCCTTTGGAGCATTTATTTTTGCTAAACTAGCAATTATGGGGTTAAATCCAATACTAGCTACTATACTGGCCTTTGCCTTAGGTACACTGGCAGGCCTACTGACGGCTACACTTTTTACAAAGTTAAATATAAAACCAATTTTAGCTGGAATACTGACTATGACTATTCTTTATTCAGTGAATCTAAAAACCAATGGCAAGGCAAATGTAGCCCTATTTAAGTATAAATCAATATATGATTTAGGCCCTACCCTCTTAGTTTTAGTAATAATTGTGGTATTAATAAAATTCATCCTAGACCAATTTTTGAAAACTGAAACTGGCTATTTGTTAATAGCTACTGGTGATAACGAAGCCCTAGTCAGGGCCTTGGGGGAAAACAGTAATAAATATAAGTTAATTGGCCTAATGCTGGCCAATGGGCTTGTAGCCTTAAGTGGAGCAATGATGGCACAATACCAAGGATTTGCAGATATGACCATGGGTAACTCTATTATAGTAGTAGCCCTAGCTTCTATTATAATTGGAGATACCATAAAGAAAGATTCTAGCAAACTAAGATATACTTCCCGTGCTATTATAGGAGCTATAGCCTATAAAATAATTGGTGGAATAGCTATAGACCTTGGACTAAAACCTGAAGACTTAAGAGCTGTAAATGCAATCATAGTAATAATATTTATATCCTATAATAATTTTTCTTTAAATATATTCAAGTCCTTAAAAATTAAAGGAGGAAAAGCCCATGTTGAAAATCAATAACCTATCAAAAAGTTTCAATAAGGAAACGGAGAATGAAATTGAGATATTTAACGGTTTTGATCTAGAAATAGAAAAAAACAAATGTACTGCAATAATTGGTTCAAATGGATGTGGTAAATCCACCCTCCTTAATATTATCAGCGGTTCTATCATGGCTGATGGTGGGCATATCACATTAAAGGATAAAAGTATAGAAAATCTAAAGGAGGAAAAAAGGGCAATCCATATAGGCAGGGTATATCAAGACCCTTCCATGGGTGTCTCTCCTTCCTTAACTATTTTAGAAAATATGTCCCTAGCAGATAAAAAAGGGGAAAGGTTCTCCTTAAGAAGATTGGTTAAGAAAAGCCGAATTCCCTACTATATTGAACTTCTTAAGGATTTAGACCTGGGACTTGAAGATAAGTTGGATACTAAGGTTAGGTATCTATCTGGTGGCCAGAGACAATCCCTATCCCTAGTTATGGCTGCTATGAAATATCCAGACCTGCTTCTTCTTGATGAACATACTGCAGCCTTAGATCCAAAAACCTCCCATGTGGTTATGGAAAAAACCAACGAGTTAATCAAAAAATATAAGATTACCACAATTATGATCTCCCATAATATGAAGGATGCTATAGATTATTCTGACAGGATTATAATGTTGGATAAGGGCCAAATAGTTTTAGATAAGCCCAGTAGAGATGTAACTGAAAAAGAATTAATAGATATATATAATGCAAAATTAATCAATGATATTGCATCCTAAAAAAAGGCAGTAAGTGTTAAATACACCTACTGCCTTAACTATATAGTCCATTCTCCATGGATTATTCCTACTAGATACCAAGAACCATTTTCCTCTTCAAATACTAATTTTAAGCTTCTCCAGGAAGTATCCCCAAATTCTGGATTATCTCCTTTTATATATAATTCTATAAATTGCCCCTGGGGGTAGATTTCCTTCACATTTTCAATTGCATTCCCACTGGCTATGATTTCATTATTTCCTATTATATCTGGATTAGAAAAGTCTACATCATATACGAACCTTTCGTAGTAGTCAGCGAAATTTAGACTAATAGGATTTCCTGATCCATCATAGTTGCCCCATTCATAGACTTCATTATTATTTTTGATACCTTTAATTTCGTCCTTGTTAAAGACCCTATCTCTATCTATTTCAACACTGGGATATGGGCTAAACCTTATTCCCTTGCTAGGATGTATATATAAGGATAATTTATCCATGTCTTTAACTTTAATGGATTCCAATACATTAATAAGGCTATCAAGTAAATTATCTGATTTAAGGTCATTATTATTTTTATTTTCTTCAAGTTCTTTAATTCTGTCCTCTAGCTCACTAATTTTTCTATCCTTTTCATCCAGTTTTTCTTGGAATTCTGTATTATTTCCTCTAGTACTAGAGCATCCTGTCAATAATACGAGAAGAATTAGGATTAATAGGGTGTATTTTAATTGGATCCTAGTCATAGGTCTATTCCCGCCTTTCATTTTATTCATATTACTCTCCTAATATTATGCACCCTAACTATACTTTATAATCCTTATGGATACAGTCTTTCCTTATGGTTTTGAAATTAGGCCCCTATTTAGGGCGTCTTCAAGCATATAGACTACATACTTCCATAGTTCATCGGAAGAATCTTTTACGGGGCTAATTCTTTTATATACATCTGATTGGGCTATATCAAACTTCTGCCAGGTACCCCCATTGTTATGGTAGTTGTTTAGCATTGGTTGTAGCCTATCCATAGAGGCTGCAAAAAGTGCGTCAGGGGTTTTCATCTCTTCAAATTCATCCCATAGGCTTCTCATTTCCTTGTTCTTTTCTACATTTAACATGCCAAAAACTTTATCAGCAGCTAATTCTTCTCTTTCTTTTTTATCTTCATTCCCCTTTTTGTCATAGCAAAAGGTATCTCCTGCTTCAAGTTCTACCAGGTCATGGATTAAGAGCATCTTAATTACCTTGCATACATCTATCTTTTCATTTGCATAATCTGACAAAACCATAGCCATAATGGCTATATGCCAAGAATGTTGGGCATCATCTTCCCTTCTATCCCCTCCAATCAAACTAGTTTGCCTTAGGATAGATTTCATTTTATCCAATTCTACTATAAATTCTATGTCTTTTAGCAATCTTTCATTCAAATCTTATCATCTCCAAAGTATTCTTTACATTATTGTACCATATGATTTACTTCTATTCAGCCTTTAATAATTTTTCCTTTAAACTTCTTGTATAATCTCCTTAGTCAAATAGTAAACTAAAATATAGATATATTAAGGAGGTTTATTGTGAAAAATAATAAGTATATTTTTTATATATTGGGCCTGATAGTTTTATTTTTCTTTATTAAAGATATTAATAACACAAGGACCGTAAGCAAATCTGAAGAAGACCAGTTGGAGATAGTTTTAAACACAATAGTTGATGAATATGATAGGCCCCAAGTATCTGGGCTAGTTTCTAACCTTCCCTGGAGGAATAATAGTGATTTTCTCATGACTAAAGAAGAATACGAGACTCCTATACTCATGGCTGGGTTTTGTGCAGTCTTAAAGAATCCCCTACCAGGTGAGGCTTATAATGTAGCTTTGGCTAGTGATAGTATGAAGGGTATTGTTTTGAAACCCTCTGAAATCTTTTCTATGAATGGTTTAATAGGTCCCTACAATAAGTCTAAGGGCTATAAGGAAGGGGCCTCCTATAGTGATGGCAATATTGTAATGACTGAGGGTGGAGGTGTATGCAAGATTGCTACTATATCTTATAATTTAGCAGTCCTATCTGACCTGGAAATTATTGAAAGATATCATCACTCTATGCCTATAAACTATGTACCCTATGGCCAAGATGCCACAGTTTTTTATGGCGTAAAGGATATAAAATTTAAAAACACTACTGGCAATAATATCTTAATTTGGTCCCAGATGATTGATCATAGACTATATATGGCATTTTATGGACTAGAAAAACCGCCTCATATAAGCTGGAATCATGAGATTAGTAATATTATTGAGCCCCCAACAAAGTATATACAAAATCCCAATTTAGATAAGGGTAAAATTAATATAGTTACACAAGGTTTGGAGGGTGCAGATGTTCAGTCTAGTATTACAAAGATCTACCAAGATGGTAGAATTAAAACTGAAAATATGG
>CAZFIO010000143.1:0-4527 GCA_964519585.1 uncultured Tissierellaceae bacterium | reverse complement strand
ATTTTATTGCAAAGGTTACAGGGTTATTTTTTGCTCTTTTGCTGCAAAAGTCAAGTTATTTTAATTGTACCAATATCTTATAAAAATACATGGGCCAAAAGTACCATATTTCCCCACAAAAAAAGAACCCTGAATAAGGGTTCAGAGACCATCGAAAAAGTACCCTTTTCTATCATTTCGACTGAAGCGTTAGCGAAATGGAGAAATCTCCTCATTTGAAACATTGAAAAACAAAGATTCCTCGACTAGGCTCGGAATGACAAGCTAAAGAAATAAAATAACAATTTGCTTTTTCGATAAGCTGAGAACCCTGAATAAGGGTTCAGTCCACCTCCATCTATTAATAAGAATAAATATACTCTATTTCTCCTGACTCCAGGTCTTTTCTATATACATCTGCCCCTAGCCTCTCATAGGCCTTCCTCCAACCTACATCCTCATCTTCCTTCCTCTTGAGGCTGACCACTGTAAAGAAAAGCTGATCATCCACATATTCAAGGCAGTCAATTTTCTCCAAAAAATCCCCTTGTCCCATGGGCCAATTATCATAGCCCAAAAGCCTAATATCATTTTCAGACAGGACTAGTTTTTTACCCAGGGGAGCCTCCCTAGGATATATATGATAGGATGGAATGCTTAGACCAAAGGGGCCATCATTGACTTGGTTAAAGGGCTTTTCTAGACCGTACCAGTCCACTGCAAGACCCTGCCTCTTGTAGGAATAGCCTCCTCCATCCTTGGCAAACCTTACCAAGGCACTATTGTTATACATATAGCCACTTCCAGCATAGCCTGCTATGTAGGCCCAAAAATAGTCCCCAGAAACCCTTATATTCTTAATCTCAAAATATTCTCCTATATAGTCATCTTCAAATATACCCTCCAGCTCCTCCCTGGTGGGTTTGAAAAACATTTGATTTTCACCAGTCTTCAAGTCCCCCCTAATGATATTAAGGGGAAAATCGTCATCTATCATTTCTTCATCCTGGTAGTAGATTTGATTGGCAGTTGAATCATAGTGCCAGAGCCTTCCCCTCTTAGCTGAAATCCTATCTTCCCTATAGTCCTGCCTATTTCCTCCATGAAGGTCTAGAGAATAGGCCTTGGCTGCCTGAGCATATGGCTCTAGGAAGCTTCTGTTGAAAATAAATCTCCCTTTTCCACTCCCACTACTTTCAATATAGAAGCCCCCACTACTAGAATCTTCAAAGAGGACCTCCCTGCTTCCATCAGCCTTTAACCTGACAATATTTGACTTGCTCCCACCTATGCCTTCTAGGTCTCCCCACAGGCTGACCTTTTCAAAGGAATCAGGCCTATATTCCCTATAGTAGATATGGTCCTGATATTTTACAAAAGTCCCCCCATTGTTTAAAACAGGTCCCTCATCAAGAGGATAAAGCTTTGTAAAGATTTCATTTTCATCTAGTTCCTCTATTCTAGCTATCCTATCATCTTCCAAGTAAATCTTAACCTTATAAAAGCCATAGTAATCCTCATCTATAGCCTCCTGAAATATTTCCCTACTAACCTCCTTATGCCCATATTCATCTGCATCTTCCATCTCATACCTTATGCTGTCAGGATAGTGGAGAACATAGAACTTGCTTGCCTCATGAACCTTAAAATCTTCAAAGCTTGGAGATAAACCCACCTCCCTATGGTAGGCCACATAACCCATATCAAAGTCAGCCATTGAAAGCTTATATTTTTCAATTAGGCTTGCATCATTTTCTAGGACTAGGCTAAATTCACTCAGGAGAAAATCTTCTCCAGATCCATTTCTAATATATCCATAGATTATCTTGTCATGCTGGTCCTTATCCTGCTCCTGACCTTCTATAGGTTTTGGGTCAGGATCTACCTGCTTGTCTACAGGCTTTTTTTCAGAACCATCCCTTTGGCAGCCCAAGGAAGCAATCATACAGGTCAAAATAAGTAGGCCTAGGAAAAACTTTTTTCTATTCATTTATATCCCCCTAGCTTTGTTAATATTCTTCTCTTATCTATAAGCCTATCTTATTATTCCAAGGGAGTATATTGGCCAAATGGCCAATATTAAAAAACCCCTTGAGATAAATCTCAAGAGGTGAGTTTGTAAAAATATAGTTTTCTATTTTTGTCCTTACAAATCTGGTTTTTCACAAGGGTCTGTCTGGGACCAGTGTCAAGTCCCTATCCTATCATCCACAACCAAGTGAAGAATCTTATCATGCGATGTTGTTTATCTAACCTTTCTAAGTATAATTTCCTCATGCCTGGTTACTTTTTTTTCAATCCTATCCAACTTATCAGAATTCTGCTTATAGCCATCAAAGAGAAGATCTAATTTTTTACCGTGTTCTTCCTCTATAAGGATAACCCTACTTCTTACCTCCCTAAGCTGATCTTTTGTTGCCATATCCCTTTTTATTTCTTGTATTTCACTATCCATACCTTCCATCCGATCGTCCATACCTTCCATCCGATTGTACATCTTTGTTATAAGTTCAAACAAATCATTATTGGATATTTCCTTAGCCATGGCACACCTCCGAATTCAACTTAAATCTATTATATAATGAGATAGATCTTTTTTCATCTAGAAAATCATATATTTTTTCCATTAATAGCCATAACTTAGCAATCAAGTAGAAGACAAGTGGGTAAAACTAAATCCACCTTAGTTGAATTTAGTATCCAGGCTAGGGTGGATTTGTAACTTCCTTTTAGGCAAAAGGTCTATTACCTTGTATTTTTATTCCGACTTAAGTAAATCACTAATTTGGTTTATTAGTATAGGGATTTCCTTCTGGGTAAGATTCCAAACTAATTCCATTCTTAATTCGCCATAGCCATGTAACACAATGTTTCTTAAATCAACTATCTTTCTCCATTGAATTTCTTCATATTTTACTCAAATATTCCTGGTCAACACATTAGTATGTTCACCTATGTTTAAAAGAGACATAGCTGTTGCTTTTTGTAAAATATCATTTTTAAGAAATTCTTCTCTTGTTATATTGTTGTTATACCTTATTATATCTTCACACTCAGACAGAACTTTTTTAATAATTGAATATCCCTATGCTTCATATATTCTAATCCTTTTATCAATAGTTAAATAACTATCTTCCTTTAGGGGTCCGGCAACTATATCTATTTTTTTGTTTAATTTTCCCTGAATATCAAATTTTAATCCAGACATGTCGAATACACTTGCAATATTTTCATCAAATGATACAAGTAAATCAATATCTGAATCTGCTTTGTTTTCCCCGCTTGCAAAGGAACCAAATAAATCTATGCTTATTACTGGATATAAAGGTGCTATTTGTGCTACTACATCTTTTATCATTTCTATTTTCATCTTGCTTCACCCTTCTATAGCCTTTAGATAATAGAAAACATATCTACATAATTGTTTCCCTTTCAAATTATATATTCTTTAATATTATTATACCCTAAACTTTACCTTTGTTAAATAGATTTTATATCATTTTTCAACAATTTCCAAAGATTTCAGACGGCAAAAGGGGACGGTGAGGTGTGAGGTGTCCCCTTGTGCTTTCCCCTTGTGTTTTAATCTTTGCCCTATAAATGTAGCTCTATATTACGCTTACCATACATTATACGAATTATAGCTACTGTTTTCTTTACTTCATCAACTAAATAAAAAATCAAATACTTATCAACAGGACAGAGTCTTAAGCCCCTACTATGCCAAGGTTCATCTTGATAAAGTTTGTGTCTTAATGACATCTTTTCCAAACCCTTGATAAAATTCATTATCCTATCAGCCTGCTTTCTTGCTGTTACTGGAACTTTCAAGTCTAGGGAAATATAATTATAAATATTAATTAAATCCTGTTCCGCCTCCCGGGTATAGACAATCTTATAATCCACGATTATATTCCTCTTGCATACGCTCAGCTACAAGGTCTGCTGATATAGTCTTCCCTTCATCAAGGCTCTTAAAGCCTTTTTCTATCTCGAAATTGAATTCATCAGGGGTTAAATCTCCATATACCAAAGGTTTGTTTTGATTAATCTTCACTTCGAAAGGTAAACCTTTTTGTAAAACCACCTGCCTTAAAAAAATGTTAATAGCATTGGACATGGGGATGCCTAATTGGCTTAATATATTCTCTGCTTCTTCCTTTATTTTTGGTTCCACACGAGCATAGATGCTTGTTGTTTTGGACATAATTTCCGCCTCCTTATTTACATTATATACATTTGTATGGCATGGTGCAATACATTTAAATAAAAAATCGAGTAGCAAACGCAGTGGGAGCAAGGGATATGATAATAGATTTAAGGGGTGTAGAAAGTCCTATTGAAATTGGAAAACTTGATAGGGATAAACGGAAGCAGATTCTAATAGCCTTAAAGGATTCGGATATATCTCTAAGGCAATTATCCAGGTTGACGGGAGTTAGTTTAGGTGTTATAAGAAGGGCCTGGAGTTGATTAATAACACAATAGAACCGTCCGGGACCAGTGAAAAAGTGGTCCCAAACTGTCCCTAATTTTCAATAAAATGAT
>CAZFIO010000142.1:1187-4545 GCA_964519585.1 uncultured Tissierellaceae bacterium | reverse complement strand
CTTGCTTATGGCGGATATCTTAGATTGTTGTTGCGCTTTATTCTCCTTATGTTCACCAACAGACCAGCAAAGCTAGTCCCTACACAAATTTTACATAATTTTAAAACTTCCTCTTGACAAGTGATCATACTGTACATATACTGTATATAGATAGGATTAACAGATATAACAGTATAGGAGGTGCAATATGAGGGTTATTATTTCAAATTCATCTAGCGAACCCATATATGTTCAGGTAATGAATCAAATTCGGGCTGCAATAATCAAGGGTGACTTGGATGAGGGTGAGTTACTTCCATCCATTAGAGGGCTGGCAAAAGATTTGCAAATTTCTGTCATTACTACTAAAAGGGCTTATGATGAATTAGAAAAGGAAGGATTTATAGAAACAGTACATGGAAAAGGATCCTATGTAGCAATCCAGAACAGGGAACTGATGAAAGAGAAAAAATTAAAGATAATAGAAGAAAAATTAATGGATCTGGTAGATGAAAGCAGGCTATTAGGCTTTTCCTATGAAGAAATCAAAGAAATGCTCAAAATATTGTACATGGAGGTAGAATAATGCTAGAAATTAAAAACTTATCAAAAAGATTTATATATTCAGGATTTGAAATTAAGGATATATCTTTTTCCTTAAAACCAGGATATATTATGGGTTTCATAGGGCCCAATGGTTCAGGAAAATCTACTACAATTAAACTAATAATGAATTTATTAAAGAAGAATTCAGGAGAAATCAAGATATTTGGTAAAGATCATATAGAGTATGAGAAGGAAATCAAGGATAGGATAGGATTTGTATATGATGAATCACATTTTTATGAATCATTTTCCATAGATGAGATGAAAAGCTTAATAGCACCTTTTTATTCTAAATGGGATGATGAAGTCTTCTATAGATATTTAGAAGACTTTGACTTAAAGGCTAACCAAGTAATAAAAACACTTTCTAAGGGTATGAAAATGAAGTTTGCCTTGGCTATAGCTCTAAGTCATGATGCAGACCTAATTATTATGGATGAACCAACCTCTGGACTTGACCCTATCTTTAGAAGGGAAATTCTAGATGTCCTATACAATATAATGCAAAATGAAAATAAATCTATATTCTTCTCCACCCATATTACATCTGACCTAGATCAGATAGCAGACTATATAACCTATATAGATAAGGGGAAATTAGTATTTTCTAAATCCGTGGAGGAAATTATGGATACCTACAAACTGGTCAAGGGTGGACCTGATTTACTTAATGATTATAAGAAAAAAGAGCTTTTAGGCTTTCGTGAAAGCAGGGTAGGATTTGAAGGTCTGACGGATAATATAGAAAATGTTAAAAGTGTTTTCGGTAGAGAACTAATTATAGAAAAACCTAGCCTTGAAGATATAATGTACTATACAAGGGGGAGGTAAAGATGGTTAAACTTTTAAAAACAGATATAAAACTAATATTGAAAACTAATAAAGTCTTTATGATCTTGTTTATATTAGGACCTCTCCTGCTAGTTTCTTTCATGGAAGAAAAAAACTGGTCAAAGATTGGGATTATATATTTTGTTACTAGTATGGCTAGCTTAGTTAACTTTGAAGAAGGGGATAGAGATACAAAAAAAATAACTCTTTCTCTGCCAATTACAAGAAGAGAATATGTATACAGTAAATACTTAATGCCACCTATTTTATTAATCATAAATATAAGTATAGTTCTTATAGGTGGGATAATTTTTAGGGGCTTAAGTATAAATAAAGGGCTAATTATTAGTCTTAATGAAATTATGGTAGCCATTCTTTTATCATTGATAACAATAAGCCTTTGTATGCCCTTGTATTTTGTTCTTCCATCCAAAGTAGGTCTGTTTTTTTCCCTAGGAAGTCTTCTAGTTATTAATGTTATTCTAGGAATGATAGATGGGATAGGGACCTTGCTTGAGACCAGTTTAATTACAAGATTTGCAGGTGTTGGGGCCATAGCCTTAGGCCTATTTATCTTCTTTATATCTGCAATAATTTCAGCAAAAATATTTGAAGTCAATGATATATAGGAGGGATAAAATGCTTACACTAATTAAAAGAGACCTTATGCTTTACCGCACAAGTTTAATGATAGTAGTTTTGCTTTGTATAGCTACCTTTCCTATAACTTTGCTTTTTATAGGCCTAATGACTGAGGATTCGGCAGTAGGAATTTTTATTCAATTCTTAGGCCTATTTATGGGTTTCCTTGTTACAACGGCTATAGGTTTGGACAAGGAAAAGAAGGTGGAGGGCCATATGATTTACTACAGCCTACCTATAGAAAGAGATCTAATAATTACTGCAAGATATGTAACAGTAGCCATGATTCCCTTGCTTCAGTCACTGGTAAATCTATTTCTTTCCTATATTTTTAAATGGACCGGGGGTTTTGAATTCCTGGGCACTGTAACTTATGGGACTGAAATCAAGGCTATTAATATATTTAATATGCTAGTGGCTTTAGGCTTTATTTTCTTTTTATTAAGTATATACCTGTATGCCTATTTCCGTAACTTAAATAAGGAAAAGAAAGAAAGCAAACTATTTCAAGTGATTTCAAGTTTTTTATGGGTCTTTGTATACCTAGCAATGCGCTTAATACCACAAGGTCTTGTAAATAGCTTTGGAAAAACCCTGGAAAATAGTCTAGGAAGAAACTTGGTTATTTTAGTCATCTTCATAGTTTCTATACTTGCTTACTATACTTCTATGAAGTTTTCAATATCAAGATCAAGATAATAAAGGAGGCAAGAATTATATCTTGCCCCCGGCTATTTATCAGTTGAATAAACCTAAAGTTTTATTTACATCTAGGGCAAAGATTATACCTTTACCTGGCTCATCAATATCCAACCTATCTTGAATGGCAGATACTATATCCTTAGCCTTATCTATAGGGGAAAGGATGAGGATGATTTCCTTTTCTGGCTCTATATGGATGTTGAAAAGTATTTCCTTATCCCTAGTGCCTGAACCTCTTCCATAAATTACAGTACCACCTCTGGCACCTGCAGCCCTTGCTGCCTCAATAACTTCTTCTGACAATCCCTTGTCTACAATTGTAAATATAGCTTCATATTCCACATCTTTCACCTCGTCTTTTATTGGATTTTCTAATGTTTTAAAATTCCTAAGCCCTAGACAATACTTAATTGACATAGTAAAGGCAATTCCATGATTGGGTTTGCCTAGGTGGAACTTACCATTAAGACCCTGAAGAAACAAGTCTTCTTTATCTGCCTCTATAGCTACCAAGAGTATTTCCTTCCTAATCTCGGTAAAACCAAGAATATCCAAAAGATGGTTGCTTACCGTTCCTTTCCCTAGAAAAAATGTTCCC
>CAZFIO010000142.1:0-1177 GCA_964519585.1 uncultured Tissierellaceae bacterium | reverse complement strand
CCACTAGCACCTAGTTTCCTTAGTTCTTTTAGCATTTTACTGCCCTTGCCAAAATCAACTATTATGGATAATAAAGAAGATTCACTATGAATTATTTCCATTAGTTTTTCCTCCTTCCTTTTTTGCTTTCACATTAAACATAAGACCAAGTAATTGGATGGCTACAATAGGTGTCATGGCTACCATGGCTATAACCCCAAAACCATCAACTAGAACATTTGCAGTAGGAATTGCGTCTGCAGCCCCCTGGGCAAATGCCAATATAAAGGTTGCAGTCATAGGCCCTGATGCTACCCCCCCAGAGTCATAGGCAATACCTACAAAGATAGGTGGAACCCTATAGCTTAAGAAAACTCCCAAGGCAAAGCCTGGCAAGAGAAAGTGCCATAGTTTCAAGGCCGGTATCATTATTCTTAGCATTGACATAGACACAGCAAAGGCAATACCTAAGGACAAGGCTACCAAGATAATTTTTCTCCTTATATGGCCAGAAGTTACCTCTTCTACCTGCATGGTCAGTACATATACAGCAGGTTCTGCCAAAACAACCACCATGCCCAGGATGAAACCTATAGATGGCAAAATCCAAGCCTTATCTAGTTGGGCTATACCTTGCCCCATTACTCTTCCAACTTCCATAAAACCAGCATTGACACCTGTCAAAAAAAGTGTAAGGCCTATATATGTATATAGCAGACCCTTAAGTATCCTATTTCTATTTTTTCGATTAAGCTTAAATTGTTGATAATTAAATATTAGGAAAAGAATCAAGAGGGGCAAAAGTGTTATTATTGACTCCTTCATTAATTTAGGAAATTCATGAAGGTATATATGAAAAATCCCACTATGAGGTACAAAGGCCTCTACTTCGCCCTGTATATCTTTGAGACCAGTTATAATATTTAATATCATAATAGCAAAGATCGGTCCAGATGATGCAAAACCTACCATACCAAAACTGTCTTCCTCGGAAGTCTTACCACCTTTTAACTGGGAAACACCTAAGCCTAGGGCCAGTATAAAAGGAGTGGTCATGGCACCAGTAGTAGCACCAGAAGCATCCACTGCTATGGCTAAAAATTCTTCTATAACCCAAAATCCTAGGATAAATATAAAGCCATATACAAGAGTATATATTTTATTTAAAGGCTTTTCATATAATATCCTTAGTAGGCCT
>CAZFIO010000141.1:0-4570 GCA_964519585.1 uncultured Tissierellaceae bacterium | reverse complement strand
CTATACTTTAGTCTAAAAAAGTGATAGAATTAAGTAACTTTAAATGAAAGGAAATTCAAATGATAAATGTAGAAAAACTTAATAAAATTTTAAATAAGGTGGAAAAACCAGCTAGGTATATAGGTATGGAGCAAAATTCTATTATGAAGAACTTAGATGAAGTTAAGGTAAAGTTTGCCTTCTCTTTTCCAGATGTATATGAGGTTGGCATGTCACATCTAGGTATGCATATTCTATATAACTTAATTAATGACAGGGAAGACTTGGCTTGCGAAAGAGTTTTCTCCCCTTGGATAGATATGGAAGAACAAATGCGGAAAGAAGGACTGCCCCTATATAGTCTTGAGAACAAGGAAGAAGTAAGGAATTTTGACTTCCTAGGATTTACCCTCCAATATGAAATGAGTTACACAAATATATTAAATATTTTAGACCTATCAGGTATACCTTTTTATTCAAAAGACAGGGGAGATGATTTTCCCTTTATAATCGCAGGAGGACCCTGTGCCTATAACCCAGAACCTCTAGCAGCATTTATAGATATTTTTGTTATAGGTGAAGGTGAAGAAATTACTCTGGAAGTATTAAACCTATATAAAAAACATAAGGAAGGTAACTGGAATAGGGAAGTATTTTTAAAAGATATTGCTAATTTAAAGGGTATATATGTACCAAAATACTATGATATCTTATATAATGAGGATAAAACTATAAAGGCAATGCTTCCAAATATTAAAGGAATTCCGGATAAAATTGAAAAAAATTATATTAGGAATTTAGATGATAGCTATTCTTTAGAAAAGATGATAGTTCCCTATATAGAAACTGTACATGACAGGGTAGTTTTGGAGATATTTAGGGGTTGTACTCATGGATGTAGGTTTTGCCAGGCTGGTATGATATATAGGCCCATTAGGGAAAAGTCACCAGAAAAACTTATAGAATTGGCAAACAAATTAGTAGAAGCAACTGGTTATGAAAATGTATCTCTATCTTCCTTAAGTTCATGTGACTATAGCCAACTGCAATTTCTTGTTTCCAAGCTTATGGAAGATTTTGAAAAGAAAAATATAGGGGTTTCACTACCTTCATTAAGGCTGGACTCCTTTTCTATAGATATATTAAAGGAATTAGAGAAAGTTAGAAAGTCTGGTTTGACTTTTGCTCCTGAGGCAGGTAGTCAAAGACTCAGGGATGTTATAAATAAGGGAGTTACAGAGGAAGACTTGACTACAGCTGTATCTTATGCCTTTAAGGAAGGTTGGTCTAGGGTGAAACTATATTTTATGCTAGGACTACCTACGGAAACAGATGAAGATGTAATGGGAATAAAGGACCTAGCTTATAGGGTTAAGGACTTGTTTTTCAATAGACCTAAGGAAGAAAGGAAGGGAAATTTCAAGGTTACAGCAAGTGCCTCTTGTTTTGTTCCCAAGGCCTTTACACCCTTCCAATGGATTGGACAAGACTCTATAGATGAATTCAAAAGGAAGGTATATATGGTTAAGGACAGTATAAGGGACAATAGGGTAACCTTTAACTATCATGATCCGGAACTTAGCTATATAGAAGCTATATTTGCTAGGGGAGATAGAAGACTATCTAAAGTCCTGCTAGCAGCCTGGGAAAAAGGATGCAAGTATGATGGATGGTCTGAACACTTTAATTATTCATTATGGCTAGAAGCCTTGGAAGAAGCACAAGTTGACGGATTCTTTTATGCAAATAGAGAAAGGGACCTAGATGAGATTTTACCTTGGGATTTTATAGATATTGGGGTTGAAAAACAATTTTTAGCCAAGGAGTATAAAAACTCTCTCCAAGCTAAGGTTACCAAAGATTGCAGGATAACCTGTAGGGCCTGTGGAATTGTAGATTGCTCTATGAGAGGTGTATTTAATTGAGATTAAGGGTTAAATTTAAGAAGACAAATTACTTAAGATATATTGGGCACCTAGATTTAATGCGTTTATTTCAACGAACCTTAAATCTGGCTGAAATTCCAGTAAAATATTCAAAAGGATATAATCCCCTGCCAAGAATGTCTATTGCAACCCCCTTGTCACTAGGTATAGAAGGTGAAGAGGAGTATATGGAGATAGACCTAGTTGAAGAGATAGATGTAAGTGTCTTTATTGATAGCATGAATAAAATATTGCCTAAAGATGTACAAATTTTGGATGCAATCTACTCTTATGGCAAAGAATCCCTAGCCTTTATGATAAATCATGCCCTATATGAGATTTCATTTGAGAATATAGGGGGTTTAACTTATGAAGATATGGAGAAAGTATTGGATAAGTGGCTTAATAAAGATGAGATACTAATTAAAAGGCTAAGGAAAAGGGGTAGACGTAAAATAGAAGTAGAGGAGAATATTATACCACTTATAAAAGGGGTTAAATTAGTAGAGGCTAGGGACATGATTAGTTTTGAAGCAATATTAAGGGTTGGAGAATTTGGAAACCTTAGGGTCTTTGATTTTATGGATGCTTTTTTAAGGGATAATGACCTAGAGGAATTGGATAAAGATGCTGTACTTTATAAACGGAAGGCCTTATTTATTGATGGGAAAAATGGATTAGAAAAACCATTTTAGTTAGGAGTAAAAAGATGGTAGAAATTTTTATTGATACAAAGGAAAAAAGCCATATTTGCATAGTGGAGGATAATATTCTCACTGAATATCATATAGAAGAGGATAAAAAACTTTTGGGCAATATTTATAGGGCAAGGGTAGAAAACATTTTGAATGGAATGGACTCTGCCTTTGTTGATATTGGTGAAGGAAGGAATGCCTATCTCAACCTAAAAGATATCCTAACTAGGAAAGAGTGCAAATCAGGTGTAGATTATAAAATAGGTGACTTAATAAAAAGTGGAGATGAAATCCTTGTACAAGTAGTGAAGGAATCCTATAAAGAAAAAGGTGCCAAGGTAACCACCCACCTAAGCTTTCCAGGTAAATTTATAGTGCTTACACCCTACAATTTAGGTATAAATGTATCAAAAAAGATTAGAAACAAGAAGGAGATTAAACGTCTAAAAGGTATTGGTAATGGCCTAACAAATGAAATAGGGATTATTTTTAGGACAGCCTCTTATGGGATTGATGAGGAAAGTATAGTAAAAGAGTATAGGGAATTAATAAATATATTTGAAGATGTTAAAGCCCAAAGAAATTTTCTACCTACACCTAAGTTAATCCATAAGGATAGGGGACTAATATATAAAATCATAAGGGATAGGATAAATGATGAGGTTAGTATACTTGTAAATTCTAAAGATTTATATAAGGAATTAATTGAGACAGGCGAATTAGAAGATTATTCATTGAAAGATAGGATTAAACTTCAGGAGGATTTTAGACTTGAGTATAACCTAATAATACAAAAAGGCCTACAAAACGCACTAAATAGAAGGGTAAACTTAAAAAGTGGTGGCTATATAGTGATAGATGAACTCGAGGCACTAACTGCTATAGATGTTAATACAGGCAAATATATAGGTGGTAAGTCCTATGAAGATACTGTGTTAAAAACTAATTTAGAAGCATGTGAAGAAATAGCCTACCAAGTAAAGCTGAGAAATTTATCAGGTATAATCATTATAGACTTTATAGATATGGATGAGGAAGAGAATGTGGCTAATATTTTAAACATGCTAAATGAAGCCTTTGAAAATGACAAGAACAAGGTAAATATTATAGGTATGACTAAGCTAGGACTTGTTGAAATTACAAGGCAAAGAACCAGGCCTTCTCTTCAATCAGAAATAAAAAACAAGTGTCCCTCTTGTGGGCGAAAATAAGAAATTGGATCAAAAAATAAAGATTGACATAATCAGGGCATTTTGATAAGATAATTGGGTATGAAGCCGCTCAATGTGGGTTTTTAAGCATAGCACCTTACATTGGCGAGACTGGGTTAGAGGAGGTGCAGTATATGTACGCTGTAATAGAAACTGGTGGAAAGCAATATAGGGTTCAAGAAGGAGACACCCTGTTTGTTGAAAAGCTTGATGTTGAAGCAGGAGATAAGGTTGATTTTGAAAAAGTGTTAATTGTGTCAAAAGAAGGAGACTTACTTGCTGGGAAACCTTATGTTGAAGGAGCTAAAGTTGTAGCAAATGTTTTAGAACAAGGCAAAGCAAAAAAAATCATTGTATTTAAATATAAGGCTAAAAAGAATTATAGGAAAAAGCAAGGACATCGTCAACCATATACTAAGGTTAAGATTGAAGAAATTATAGGGTAAAATATGATAAATGTTGAGATAAAAAAGGATAAGCTAGGAAGAATAATAGGATATAAGATAGAAGGTCATTCAAACTATGCAGATTATGGTGAAGACATTGTATGTGCTGCTATATCGGTTTTGGCTCAGACTAGTCTTTCTGCTCTTGTAGAAGTTTGTGGGCTAAGAAAAGATTTAATTACTTATTCTATTAATGAAGATGATGGCTACTTAGATGTAGAACTGGGAAGGGAAATCCAAGATAAGATATTTGAAAAGACCCAGATAGTTTTAAAAACTCTAGAGCTAGGTATAAAATCAATAATAGACAGCTA
>CAZFIO010000140.1:0-4589 GCA_964519585.1 uncultured Tissierellaceae bacterium | reverse complement strand
TATAGGAGAGCTGATTGTTTTGTTCTTGCATCTAGGTCAGAAACCTTTGGTGTGGCCTATATAGAAGCTCTAGCAATGGGGATTCCAGTAATTGCCACCAGATCTGGTGGGCCAGAAGCCTTTGTTAAGGAGAATAATGGTATCCTAGTTCATGTAGATAGTGGTCAAGAACTGCTTGATGCCATGAAATACATGTATAATAATATAGATGAGTATGAAAGACAAGAAATCTCTCAGGAGATTGTAAAAGAGTTTTCCCAGGAGGCCTTTGTGGAAAGGATAGAAGAGGTTTATGGAACAGTAGTCAAACGATAGACAAACAATAGACAAACAATAGACAAACAGTAGTCTACTTGGGTCAAATCTTTTAGGTCCAAGATCCTTCGCTTGGCTTTGGATGACAGAAATTGCAGGCTGACGATTGTAGGGGCGTAGCTTTGCTCGCCCGCTGATCCAAAAGTCATGACCCCAGCAAAAACAATTGTTTGACTATCGCTTGACAACTGCTTGTCAATTGCTAGGCCATTGTTGTTTCTGGTAGTCTTTGGTGGTACCTTATAAATTGAAACCCATATTAAATTATGATATAATTTAAATATTAATTCTAGGTTTATAAACTTTAGGATCTGGGATTAAATAAGGCCCATATGCCTGTATTTTACAAAGACTGGAAGAAAGTGTAAATATAAATAACTGCTTAGTAAGGAGGAAGGCATAGAAATATGCTAAGTGAAATATGTTTGATATATATCAGAGAATTATGGATATAGTTGTTTCTTTACTAACTCTAATAGTTGGGATACCCTTGATTATAATTTTTTCTATATTGATAGTCTTAGAAACCCCTGGGCCTGCCTTTTATACACAGGAGAGGCTGGGGAAGGATGGTAAAGTTTTCAATCTATACAAGCTAAGATCTATGGTTATAGATGCAGAAAAAAACGGTGCCCAATGGGCCAGCAAGGATGACAAAAGGATTTCTAAGGTTGGAAAAGTTATAAGGAAGGCTAGGATTGATGAACTGCCCCAGCTTTTCAATGTACTTAAGGGTGACATGAGTTTTATAGGTCCTAGGCCTGAAAGACAAATATTTGTAGAAGAATTTTCTAAGGAAATGCCTGAATTTGTGGAAAGGTTGCAGGTTAAGCCTGGCTTAACTGGTTGGGCCCAGGTCAATGGTGGCTATGATTTAAGTCCCAGGGAAAAATGGGAATTAGATATGTACTATATTAACAACAGAAGTTTCAAACTAGACATGATTATTATGTTAAAGACTATAAAAGTAGTTTTTACAGGAGAAGGTGCAAGGTAGGTTTCCAACAATATTGATAAACTAGGAGTATATGATGGAAAATATAATTAAAAACAACAGCCTTATAAATATGCTTTACAGAATTTTTGGGAGTATGCTTATAAGAATTGCTGGATTATTTGTGAAGGTAAAAGAAAATAGAATACTTATGTCCTCTGGCAGAGGGGAATTTATAGGTGATAGTCCACTGCTGATTTATGAGGAGCTTAAAAATGATCCTGAATTCTTAAACTATGAAATAGTTTGGGCTGTTAATGATGTGGAGAAATACAAGGATGATTATAATGTAATTAGGATGAACACTCCCAAATACTTCTTTTATGCCTTGTCTTCTAAGATATGGATTACCTCTGTAAATATTGAAAGAGGGTTAAAGTTTAAAAAGAAGGAAACAATATATATCAATACCTGGCATGGGATTCCACTGAAACACATAGGTTTGGATGTAAGGGCTAGAAAGGATTATGACTTTTCTCATGTGGACATGTTTATTTCATCTGGGGATTATGAGAATAAAATCTATAGAAAGGCCTTTAATTTATCTGAAGACCAGCTCTTTACTACTGGGCTTCCTAGAAACTCTAAGCTAGAAGAAGTGGCTGACAAGAGAGACCTGATTTCTAGGAATGATATACTTGAAAAACTAGCTATAGGGAATTCCAAGGATAAGACTATAATATTCTTTGCTCCTACCTGGAAGGACTATGATACAAAAAAACTAGATTTAGGGAAATTATGTGATGGACTAGGGGACTCCTATACTATACTCTTTAAGTCCCATCCCCTAGAGTTATGGAACAATACAGATTCTAGGATTATTGATATAAGCCACCTAGATGATGCAACTTCTATAATGAAGGTCTCTGATATACTTATAAGTGATTATTCATCTATAATGATTGATTATTCAATTTTGGGAAGGCCGATTTTTGCCTTTGTTCCTGATTTTGATAAATATAAGTCTACCAGGGGTCTATATATAGCTAGAGATGAAATTGCTCCCAATACTGTAGTAGATGAAGATGATTTAATTAAGCAAATAAAAGAAATAGACTATGAAGAAGAAGCCAAAAAAACCAAGGTCTATAGGGATAAGTTTCTGGAGGTCAATGCCAAGGACAGTGCTTTAAATATAATTAAGGAACTAAAGATTAAGTTAAGAGGTAAGAAATGGAAAGAATAGACTTTGTAGTGACTTGGGTAGATGGGTCTGATCCTGCCTGGATAGAAAAAAGAAATAAGTACTCAAAGGAACCAGTTTCTGAATCTAGGTTTAGGGACTGGGGCTTTTTAAAGTATTGGTTTAGGGCTGTGGAAGACTTTGCCCCTTGGGTAAATAAGATTCACTTTATCACAGAAGGACATTTACCTGATTTTTTAAATATAGACCATCCTAAGCTAAATATTGTAAGGCATGAGGACTATATTCCCCAGGAGTATTTACCTACCTTTAATTCCAATACTATAGAACTGAATATCCATAGGATAGAAGGTTTATCAGAGAAGTTTGTTTATTTCAATGATGATATATATTTAAATAGATCAGTTAAGGCTGGAGATTTTTTCAAGAGGAATTTACCCCGAGATTGTGGGATAATTAACCCTATAGCACCTGCCTTTTATAATTCTATAGGGAATATTATGCTTAATAATATAGGCCTTATAAATTCAAGATACAAGAAACACCAGGTGATTAAGAAGGATGTCTTTAAATGGTTTAATTATAGGTATGGGGTCTTGAATTTTTTAAACTTGATTTTTCTACCCTGGCCTAGATTTCCTGGCCTTCTGCAAACTCATTTACATAGCAATTTTTTGAAATCTTCTTTTGATGAGCTTTGGCAAGAGGTGGAAGAAGTCCTCCATAAGACTTGTAGAAATAGGTTTAGATCAAATTTTGAGGATATAAACCAGTGGTTAATTAAAGAAGTCCAGCTTGTCCAGGCTAAATTTTCTCCTCAGTCACCTAGGGTTGGGGTCTACCATATGGTGCGTCAAGTTGAGGATGCAAGAAGGGCTGCAGAAAGCCTAAAAAAGGGGAAGGCTATGTCAGTATGTATCAATGACCATTGTGATGACGAAGTTTATAGGGAGTCTTATGAAATACTGAAGGAAGCTTTTGAAAGTAGGTTAAATAAAAGATCTAGCTTTGAGCTTTAATCATAAATTTGTTTTTGGGGTGGAAGGTATGCTTTATTTTGCTTTTATATATTTGTTTGCTTTAACTTTATTTGGACATAGATTCAAGAAAAATACTAGGCTTTTCCTAGTGTTTTTCCCTTTTTTAATTATAGCTGTTTTAAGATTTGGTATAGGGGCGGATTATTTCTCCTATGAGTATCTATACCATAATCTTGATCCCTCTAGTTTTGCTGAAAGCTACTCTAGGATGGGCAGGCTAGAAATACTCTTTGTCATACTAAGTTTTCTGGCAGCAAAGATTGGCCTATCCTACCATGCTTTTGTGGCTATACTTGCATCTGCCTTAGTGTTTATAACCTTAAAATGGCTGCTTGACAACTCACCAAACTTTGAATTATCAGCCCTTTTACATTATTCAATCTTGTTTTTTTATTGGAATATAAGTGCCCTAAGGCAGGGAATTGTAGTTACCCTACTTCTTTATGTTTATTTTAATGAAAAATTGGGATTAAAGGACTACAAAAAACATCTGATTAGTCTTGTTTTAATTTTTATGCATCCTACGGCTATAATTGTACCTATCATGTATTTTATATCAAAATACAATTGGAATATGAAGAAGTTTCTAATCCTGATAGCCTTTATTCCTTTAGCACGAATGGTTTTAGATTTTAATATTTTAAGTGTATTTTCCCAGTTTCACTATGTAAGGAAGGTTCTAGGCTATACTAACCAATATGATGCAATAAGACTGTTTAGTGCCCCCTCTCTAATGAGGATTGGATTTTTTTCCTTTATTCTTTTTCATTATAATGAATTGGTGGAAAAGTTTCCCCAGCACAAAACAATGATTAAGTTTTCTCTTTTGAATTTAATTATATACTTTTACATGCCTACGGCTATGGTTGTGGGTACAAGGACCACTATTTTTGGTTATTACTTGATTTTAATCATCTTTCCCATGGTCTTAGAACTTTACAGGGATAGAAGATTATATAGGCTTGTTTTTCTAGGACTTTTGGGACTGTCTGTCTTATCTTATTATAATGAATTAGGCAAATTGCTGGATAGGACTGGCTATAATTATTCCATAAGCCAGCTTAATTTTGAAACTATATTTCAAAAAAAACAAAAA
>CAZFIO010000139.1:0-4601 GCA_964519585.1 uncultured Tissierellaceae bacterium | reverse complement strand
AGGGACAGTGGCAGGTGGAGCTATAGGAGCAGGAGCTGGACTACTAAATGCAGGCATAGGTATCTATGGTAAGCAGGATGAAGCCTTTAAAGCGGTAGTAGAAGAATCCTATAATAATGCTATGCAATCCCAAGCCGAAGCCTTAGAAAGAGGGATAGGCATAGCTGGAAGTAGGGAGCAACAACAGATTTCCTTTGCTACATTATTAGGAAGTGAGGACCTTGCCAAAGACTACTTGGCAGAAATGACAGAATTTGCTACTGTAACTCCATTTAAATATGAACAATTAGCTGATGTAAGTAAGACTCTACTTGCCTATGGCTACAAAGTTGATGAGTTAATACCATTACTAACTAAAGTAGGAGACACTGGTTCTGCTTTAGGTTTAAATGCAGAGGATATGAACAGTGTAGCAACTTACTTGGGTAGAATGCAAATTACTGGGCAGACTACATCAAGATATTTAACTCCACTTTTAGACAAGGGTATCCCAGTATGGGACTACCTGGCTAAGGCTAGTGGAAAGACCAAAGAGGAAGTCATGGATATGGTATCCAAAGGCCTAGTACCAGGAGCAGAAGCGGCTAAGGCCATAGCTGACTATATGGGAGCAGACTTTGCAGGCAATATGGAGAAACAATCCAAGACCTACGAAGGCTTACTAAGCCTATTAGAAGATGCACAAACAGAAATGGACAATATAATGGGAGAGGCCTATAATGAGGAAAGAAAGAAGGGCATACAAGCCCAAATAGATTACTTTAATAGTGATACAGGCAAGAAACTAGCAGAAGGCCAGGCCATGATAGGAGAGTGGAAAGCTTCTTTAGAGAATGAGAGAGAGGAAGCCATAAGGAAAGCCATGCATGACATGATGTATGATGACGATAGATATATACAAGCTGCAGCTGAAGGTGACCGTGTAAAGATGGGGTCGCTTTTAGCAGAGGCTCAAGCAAAGGGAGAAAATGAATACAGAGCAAGTAAAGGTTTCCAATCACAATTGCAATCCGAACGAGAATTAGCTGAAAAAATAAGAGAACATACAGGTCTCAAAGATGAATATTGGAATGCAGGCTATGTCATGGGTAAAGAATTTTCTAAAGGCCGTATGGCTGGAGCTATGGGGACAGATGGCTTAGGCCCTACTGGTATAGACACAAGTTATTGGGGTAAAGGCAGGTATGCTTATGGCCTATCTTATGTGCCCTATGATAATTTCCCAGCTCTTTTACACCAAGGGGAGAGGGTCCTAACTGCAAGTGAAAATAGACAAGGTTCCATGCCACAAATAACTATAACTGGCAATGATTTCAATGTGAGAAGTGAAGTAGATATAGAAAAAATAAGTAGTGCCATTGTTAGTAAAATAATAAAAGCTTATGAAACAACTCCATAAATGTGATATACTGGTAATAAAAACAAGGGGGGGTTTTATGAAAAAGATATTTAAATATTTTATTGTTTTGATACTTATCTTATTATTAGTAGCATGTGGGAAACCAGAAGATATAACACAACCCGATGGAGGGAATGAAAGAGAAGATATAGATTCAATAGCAGATATAGAGGGATTATCAGAAGAGGATAATAAAGAATTACTAGAACTCATCAAAGTAAGTTATCAAAACGACTTTCCAACTGCTATAGTATGGGTAGAAAATAAAAGCGATAAGATTTTCACAGGGGATATTCATGCTAGATTTTATAGTGGGGGAAAGTCTCAAATAGGATATGATATGCTTATTATAGAGAAGCTAATGCCCAATGGTAAAGTTTATGCAAGAATAAATCTAGATAGCCCTGATATAGTAGACTTCAAACATAGCTTTTCTAGAGAAATCAATTTTGAAGAAACAAAAAAATTTAGTAACATCTTTCAGGATGAGCTGACAGATGCACTTAACGATATGATGAATAGGGGTTTCGGAGGTCCCGAAGAGTATGCTGCTTCGTGGTTTGAAAACATTCTTAAAATGGAGGTTTTTGGGGACGAAGGTGGATATTATGCAGTAGCAACAGTGAATACAGATAATGAGGAATATATAGATAGGATTACCTGGACAATATTCGCCAACTTCAAAGAGGCAGAATTGGACAAGGTCCTAACTCGGAATGAGGATGAGGAAATCCTTTTAGAAATTTATAGATAAACCAAAGCACTCATTAGGGTGCTTTTTAAATTGAGGTGACATAATGAGAAAGTTTATATTTAAGGATAAAAACAAAGAAGTTCTCCTACCAGTTACCCCACCAAGTTTTGCTATCGATTATGGTATAAATATAGAAACAGTAAATATACACACCATAGGAGATGTAAATATAGTAGGGGAGAAAAGATTAGGGATGATTACCTTGGATTGTATGCTACCAGCCAAGGATTATCCCTTTTCTTTTGCTAGGGAGGAGCCCTATGAGTACGTAGACCAGTTTAAAAAATGGATAGATGATAAGGAAATAATAAGGTTTATCATAACGGGAACCCCTAACAATATACCAGTAATCATTGAATCTATAAGCATATCCGAAAAGGACGGAACCAACGATGTATATGCAACCATCATCTTAAGGGAATATAAAGAATTGGGAGTAGTCAAAATAGAATCTGCAGCTACCAAGAATACAAGTAGGTCAGTAGAAACTCCGCCAGTAAAGACAAGGACCCATAAGATAGTAAGAGGGGACACTCTATCAGCAATATGTAGAAAATACTATGGAAATGCTAACTTATATCCAAAGCTTGCAACTGTAAACAATATAAAAAACCCTAATCTTATCTATACTGGAGACATACTAAAGATACCTGAAAAGCTATAGGTGATACCATGATAAAACTAATTATTAAAAACAAAGAAGGATTCTTTGATATTACCCAGTTAGCAAGTCAAATATCATGGAGTGGAGACAGGCTCCAATGTGCTAGGTCCTTAGATTTTGGCCTAATCTCATCAGCAAGTGACAAAACTATTCCAACAGTAAAATGTGATCTAGGGGACAATATAACCCTAAAGTTTAAAGACAAATCAATCTATGAGGGATATGTATTTTCTAGGACTAAAAGTACCAATAGCAATACTATAGATATATCCACCTTTGACCGAGGTATATATCTAAATAAAAATAGGGCATCCTATAAATTTACAAACCAAACCCCAGAAGCCATAACCAAAAGAGTATGCTCTGACTTTGGTATATCTGTAGGTGAGGTAATAGCAGCCGATAAAAAGATTACAAGGAATTTCTTTGGGGTAACTCTTTACGATATTATCCAAACAGTCTACACCCTAGCATCGGAGGATACTAAAAAGAAATACCAGATAAGATTTATAGGAGATAAATTAAATGTAATAGAAAAAAAGGTAAATGATGAAACTTTAGTTATAGAAGGTGGGTCAAACCTAATGGATGCCACTATGACCGATAGTATAAAGAACATGATTAACCAAGTAGCCATCTATGATAAAAATGACAATCATTTAAGAAATATAAAAGATGATAATCTGATAAAATTATATGGTCTTATGCAAGACTATATAAAACAACCTGATGGGGAGAATGTAAACCCTAAGGCTCAAAAAATATTAGGTGATGGGGGAGTAGAACAAAAAATAGTAGTGAATAACCTAGGAAATGTAGCAAATATTACCGGAGGAACAGCAATAGTTAGGGAGCCATACACAGGATTGTATGGGCTTTTTTATATTGATGCACATGTTCACTCCTGGAAAAAAGGAGTATATACAAACAAACTGACCCTAAATTTCAAGAACCTAATGGATGAAAAAGAAGTAGGGTCCTTGCCAAACAAAACAGGTAGCAAGACAAGTGCTAAAAAAGCAACAACTGGAACATGGGCTTATCTATATAAGCCTGGAACAAACTAATAAGAGGTGATGCAATGGGAGAGAAAAGCATTTCCGATTTAATAACTAAAATAAGAGAAGATACAGCTGCCAGAGTACCAAACTATTATACGCTAGGCAAGGTAATACAGGCATCTCCTTTAAGGGTGGAAGTAGGGGGAACTGTGCAAGACAGTGGTACTTTAATGAAAAATAGCTCCTATACCCCTACTGCAAATGACCAAGTCTTATTGATGCCCATAGAGGATGAACAGAGGTTTATTTTAATTTGTAAGGTGGTGAAGGCATGAGCATATTTCCAATGATCCAACCCGACCCTATAGGAGTTTTAGAAGACCTACCAATGTATAAGGAAGTGGCATGGGACTTTGAAAGAAATATCCCTATATATCAAGGGGGCAGACCCAAAACAGTAGAAGGCAATGAAGCCATCCTAGTATGGGCATGGAAGGCCCTCCACACTAAGAGGTATAAATATGATATCTATACCTGGGACTATGGAGCAGAAATAGAAGCCCTCATAGGACAGGCCTATTCAAACGAACTAAAACAAGCCGAGGCTATCAGATATGTAAAAGAATGCCTATTAATCAATCCTTATATAACATCAGTAAAAGATATAAAAGTAGTCTTTGATGAGGACAAGATAACTATAGAGTGCAAAATAATTACTATTTATGGGGGGGTGGATTTAATTGCTGGATGAGAGAACACCAGAAGAAATAAAAGAGGATATAC
>CAZFIO010000138.1:2002-4926 GCA_964519585.1 uncultured Tissierellaceae bacterium | reverse complement strand
AATTGGATTCACCCCAAAAGATTGGTTCCCCCGCTTCTTTCAAGAATTAAGCAATATGAAAAAATTAAAAGTTTAGTCCACAAGCATAAACTTCAATCTTCTATTTATCCCTTTAAATAATACAAGTATTTTATCACAAAAACTCCTTTCTTGCAAATAAACAAATTTTGACAAAACTCACCATCTTTCATTAGCCTATAGATGAATAATTGTGACAAAAGAACCCTGATTTCCTACTTTTAACTTACTGCTTTATCATAAATTTGTAATATCTTATTTATTATAATCTAAAATCCATCTGATATAATACAAGAGTAGTCATTTATAATCAAGCAATTTACTTATTGGATGAAGCAGGAGGAAACAATGGGAGAAGAAAAGAATAAGAAGAAAAAAAGCCTACAAGAAAAAATAGATTATTTCGCAAAGTATTTTTAATATCATGCCTTGTATTTTTCGTCATTGGGCTAGGTGTCCTATATGGACTCAACCTACTAGACAAAATGAATCAGGTAGATATCCCAAAAACAGATGGGGACTTGGGAATCAAGGATGGTATTAGGGAAGATAAGAATATTATAAATATTGCCTTGCTGGGAATAGACAGAAGAAGTCCAAATGAAAGAGGACGGTCTGATAGTATGATGATCGCCACAATAGACAAAATCCATAAAACCATCAAGCTTACCTCCCTTATGCGGGATACCTATGTAGATATTCCTGGTAGAGATAAGGATAAGCTAAACCACTCTTATGCCTTTGGAGGACCAGAACTAGTAATTAAAACCATCAATGAAAACTTTGACATGAATATTAGAGAATTTGCTGCAGTAGACTTTCAAGGTTTTATAGAAATTATAGATATACTTGGTGGTGTGGAGATAGAAATCAAGTCAAACGAATTAAGCCATGTGCCAGGTACTCCTAGTGGATAATGATGGCCAGCTATTTGATTTAGACTATAGCTCTTGCGCAAACTATATAGGGGCTTCCACCATAGCCATAACAAAAGATGATTATATAATCATAGGCCAACAGGGTGACCACTCCAAGGCAAATCCAGGAAGATACGCACCTTCAGGGTCTGGTTCAGTTAACTATAGTGACTTGAAAGTTTCCAGGAATTTTAACTCCCTCTTAATAAATGCTATGGAAAGAGAATTCTCAGAAGAAAATAATTGTAGCCCTGAAAAGGACTCTATAAAAACAATCCTTATAGGTTACTGCCGCCTAATAGAGCGAGGGGGAAAACCAGATTTTTTTGGTATCACCAGGATAAACAAAAACCTGTCTGAATTAAGTATCTCAAACAAATTTAGTGAAAAAGGCATTGCAAAAAACAGTATCATGATAAAAATCGACCCAGTTCTAGGCCTAGGCAGGAGTCTAGAAGGTTTTTGCCAACAACATATTGAAAAGAAGAAGCTTTCTATCCAACTAAAAATAATGACAGACATAATCATAAATGCTGAAGAAGAAATTCTTGAAAGATTAGGATAATTTTGCACACAAGGACAATCTAGGAAATACTACACCTTGACTTCTACAGGTCTAGAAAATTATGAAGAATTAGAGGTAGAATGGGAAAGTTTTATAGATGGAGTCAATAATATATTAAGGGGTGATATAAAATGAGAAAAATACTTACCTTCCTACTCCTAATCTTTTTAAACATAATTATAGTCCTGGGGCCATATATGGCAGTTCTAGGCATATTGCTGGGGATTTTTGGAACTGGTTTAGGCTTTGTGCTTGGTGGGGTAGCTATTCTGATTGGGGCTCCCTTTGCTATCTTGCTACCATTTTTAAGTCCTCATTTTCTCACAGGCCTGGGATTTGGTATGACCCTAGCTATCCTAGGTGTCTTAATAATTATCCTTGGACTATACTTATCAAAAAGCCTCCATAGGCTTACGCTTAAATATATCAACTGGAACCTAAGGATTGTAAAAGGTGGGAGGATTATATCATGAAAACAAAAAAATTAGTTTTGATCTTGCTAGCACTCTTGGTCATATTTTTCAGTATTGGTATGATATCACTTAGGTATAATGATGGATATAAAATAGTAAATTATTTAAGGCGGAATCCAATTCATATAGAATCAGATGATTCTCAGGTAAATATAAGTGATGGAAAAATAGATATAAAAGATAGGGGCAACCATGTAGTTATAGGTTGGGATGGAATCAAGGTTAAAACTCCCAAGGAAAATGTAAAAATAGGCTGGGATGGCATCAAGATTGAAGATGGAAAGTCAAGATTTTCCCTTAAAAACCTATTTAACTTTAGAACCGGTTTTAATTATGGACATAAGAGGGAACTTGTTACCCTAGATGATAAGCTAAATACCAGCCTTGATGGTATAAGCAAAATAAACCTAGTTTCAAGCTTTATAGATATAATCCTTAAGCCAGATGATAGGGAAGACTTGTTTATACACTATCACGGAAGTATGGAAACTAGCCAGGTACCCCAAGTAGAGATAGAAAAAGGGACTGGTTCCTTGGATATCATCTTGAAGACTCCTCAGCCAAACAACTCATATTCAGTAGCCAATTCAAATGTGGTATTGGAGGTATCAGTTCCCAGGTCCTATACAGGAAGCTTTTCATCCATAGCATCATCTGGAGATATTTCCTTAAATGACTTAAAAGGAGAGACCTTTTATGTAAGTAGCACATCAGGAAATATAAGTCTTAATTCTATTGAAGCCCAAGAATTTCAGCTTACATCTTCTTCAGGAAACCATCAAATTATTGATTCCATAGGAAAGATTAAACTAACCAGCTCCTCTGGAGATGTATTTATAAGTAATAATGGAAATGAAGATATGGAAATCACCACAAGTTCAGGAGATGTAGACATAAAGCTAGGAAAAGATGCAAACTATACAATCACAGCTACTAGTTTCTCTGGGGAAT
>CAZFIO010000138.1:0-1992 GCA_964519585.1 uncultured Tissierellaceae bacterium | reverse complement strand
TGCCTTAAAGCTTCCCTTTTGATTTTCTTAAATAAGTATGCTTATAGAAGAAAATCAAAAGGGAAGCTTTAAGGCAAGAATGGGGACAGGAGAAAAAGGTATAGATATAAACACCTTCTCAGGCTCAGTAACCTTCAGGGAAAATTAATCAACAGCACATGGGTTAGCTCCCCTGTGCTGTTGCTTTTTTATTGGCTGGTTTATTTCCTTCCTTTACAAGAAGGACCCCAAAATATGTTACAGTATTTACTCCATTGATATAATTCATTCCCGATGTTTGGGCCAAATCATAGACAGATATCCCATATGCCTCTAAGGATGGAATAGCCAAGTCTGGAAAAACACAGGGCTTATTAGCAAGTTTAGCGCAGGTTTTACATATTTTACAGCCTCCAGCCCCCAAATTCAGGCTGCTTATATGAGGAATTTTTCCCATTTCTCTTTTTATCTTAAGGGCAAGCTTATTTTGCCTTTCACCAGCTTCAAGCATACCCTCTATATCATATGAATCCTCAATCTTACTTATGGTCTGATATACTATAGCCAAATCAAAAGCCTTGGCCTCCTCAATTAAGTCATTGATTTCACCAATATCAGGTGGACAGGTCCAATTTGTTCCATACATGCCACAGGAATTCATTTCGCACATCTTCCTAAAACTAGTATCAAACAAGATATCAGAAACATTAATTATTTCTGCCTTCTTGGCACCCAACCCTATAACCAAATCTTTTATTTTCTTAATATTCATAAATCTCATCCCCAGCTTTATACAAAAGTCTAGATCCACTCAGTATTCCTCAGCATATCTATAGCCTTATCTATAGAGAATCCCCTGTTGTCTTCAGTATTGATTTCCTTGTCTCTTGGGTTACTACCATATTCTGCATATATTTGATTAGCACCAGACATGAGGCAAAGTTCACTTGGCTCATGGACCCCCATTGCCCTTACTGGCCTGACACATAGGGTAGATACAGCAACAATCTTGGCAAGAGAGGCAGTGCTTATTTCACCATTAGCATACAGTGGAGTGCCAGGAACGGCTACCCTTTTCATAGCTGCCATCACTTGGACTGGATATTCCTTAGCCCTAAAGATTTCATCTAGGATTTGTTCATTAGAATGTTCAGGTCCTATAGGTTCAACACAATAGTAGAGCTCCAGGCCAGAATCTTTTATGGCATCCAGGGTTTTTACCCTTCTTTCCACAGAAACACAGGTATCAACCCCTTCATTTAACCTACATATATGATAGGCTCCAGTAACCCCATAGTCCTTAAGTTTCAAGGCATAGTCTAAACCAAAATCACCTATATTGACTACAAAATTCATATCCTTAGGTATAAGCTTGCTAACCCCTTCCACATATTCCAGAAGTTTCTTCTGCCCGAAGTTGGCTGTAGTCATCAAAAATATTTCAGATGCCCCATTGTCAATATTTCTCTTTACTTCATTCATTACATCTTCTAGATCTTTTATATTTTTGATTTCATCCTTATAATTATCCTTACCTAGTGTACAAAATTTACAGTTTACATCACAATACTGGGAATCAATTCCAATCTGAGAAAATACAGTTCCCTTACCTTTAAACTGCCTTCTTGAATAAGAGTCTGCCAGGTAAAGAAGTTTGTAATAATCCTTTGAATTGTTTTCTATATCTAGTAGGGCCAAGGCCTCATCCCTAGTAGGCATTTTGCCCTCAGTTACTTTTATAAAAATATTATCTAACTTCAAAATTCAACACTCCTAATATATTCTTTATAGTAGACTTGTGCATCTTTTAATATCTTCCTTAAGGATACACCCTTTCCTGCCAAAACAACAAGCTTATTATCATTATTATCAAGCCTGTCATAGGCTTCTAATTTGACAAGTGGTCCCACACAGTCCACCAGGTAGCCTTCTCCCAGTAGGTTCACTAGGCCCTTGATTCTATAAGTATCCTCAGAAACCATATTTAAAAAACCTAATAATTGTTGGTAGGGC
>CAZFIO010000137.1:3904-5072 GCA_964519585.1 uncultured Tissierellaceae bacterium | reverse complement strand
ATCATTTTATTGAAAATTAGGGACAGTTTGGGACCACTTTTTCACTGGTCCCGGTACGTCCCCTTGTGTTCTAATCAGGTAAGTTCTATTTTTTACTATCAGCCCTTGTATAAAATGTAGCTTTTCCTTTGCCATGTCGTTCAATTAACCCCGCTTCTAGCAATTTCTTTAAAGAGTTTTCAACCGATGCCTTGCTGATGGAAGGGATAAGCTCCATTATGTCTCTTTTTGTGAACTTTCCTATTCTCTCATTAACAGCCCTTCTTACCTGGTCTATTGCAGGTAACCTGTCATCCATAAGATTTAGTCGGCTTTCAAAATCCCTGTAGGCTGCAAGAATAATTCCAAGAATATATTTTATAAAAGGGGTTGGGTCATTTTCCTCTTCGTGCCAGCCTATGCCGCTTTTTTCTAATACTTCATAATACTTGATTTTTGTCTTTTCAATTTTATTCTCTATACTTATATATCTTCCTACCACATAACCAGACTGGTAAAGTAGTAGGGTTGTCAGTAAACGTGACATTCTTCCATTCCCATCATTGAAGGGATGAATACATAAAAAGTCATTGATAAAAATGGGGATCAAAACAAGAGAGTCAATTACATTGGAATCAATAGTTTTGTTAAAACTCTCGCAGATAGCATCAATAGCTCCCGGCGTCTCATATGGTGCTATTGGAGTAAAGCGAACTCTTTGGCTGCCATCTGCCTTTGTTTCAGCAATAATATTTTGGGTGTTTTTAAACCTTCCTCCTATATCCTTTTCCGAATATTTATATAGATCTCGATGTAACTGCAAGATATAAGAAGATCGTACAGGAATATATTCATAGTTTTCGTGAATTGTATTTAACACATCACGATAGCCCATAATTTCTTCCTCGTCCCTGTTTCTTGGCGTAGTATTTTCCATATATATTTGTTTCATCCTACTGCTAGTAGTAATAATCCCCTCTATTTTATTTGACGCTTCTGTACTTTGAATTTTAGCAATTTCAATTAGCCTATCTAAAACCACAGGTCTTTCTTTCAAATAAAGTTCTTGGCGGCTTTTATAGCCGTGGATTTGCCCCACTAGTCCCAAGATCTCTGAATCCCATTTATAGTCTTTTAATTTTTCATAACTAAAGATTCTCATTCGCCTAACTCCTTTCTATACGCCTAA
>CAZFIO010000137.1:0-3894 GCA_964519585.1 uncultured Tissierellaceae bacterium | reverse complement strand
GGTGCAAGTCAATAGTCTGGGCGTATTTATCCCGGTGACAAGGGGACAGGTGTTTTGTCATATATTCTCCTCTTCTTCCAGAAAAATCGTAAGCATCAAATGCAGCCCACCTAGACCAAAATACAATAAAATGAGAAGATACACCTAATATATCACAATTATAGAGGTGTATCTTTTGAAGTTAGATAAAAATAGAGAATTATGGGTTCAAAGAGTAAAAGAATTCAAAGACAGCAACCTTTCACAAGCAGCCTGGTGCAGGGAAAATAAAATAAACATAGGCGCTTTAAGATATTGGATTAAAAAGCTTGATAACTCAAATACTTCTGATGATAAATCTACACCAATAGTTGAATTTGCAAGTACCTCTTTTGCTAGTAATAATTCATCTCCATCAATTGATCTTGTAATTAATGATGTAAGATTAATCCTAACAAATAACTATGATGAAACACTTCTTCTTAAGCTTATCGGAAGCTTAAAGAAACTATGATCAAACAAATTTCAATAGAAAGGGTTCATTTGGCCCTGGGGCCAACAGACCTTAGAAAATCCATTGATGGTCTAGCCCTAATAGTTGAGCATGTGCTACAGATGGATCCTTTTTCTACCCATCTATTTGCCTTCTGCAATAAGAGACAAAATATTATCAAGATATTGGTTTGGGATAATAATGGTTTTTGGATACACTATAAAAGACTAGAAAGTGGATATTTTAAATGGCCTCAAAAAAAGATAGGTCCATCTATTTCCATAGACGAAAGACAGTTTCGTTGGCTCTTAGATGGATTAAACATAGAGCAATCAAATGCCCATAAACCTGCAAATGAAAGGATTTTAATCTAGAAATAAAACATAAAAATATTTAGTTTTTAGATAAATAAAGCTTTTTTTGTCACCAGAAAAGTTGTATAATAGGAGTATGGAAAATACAACTGAAACCCTGAAATTACAACTATATAGCGAAGAATCTGAACTTAAATCTAAGGAATTAAGTAATGAGATTTCAAGGTTGAAACACGAACTAGAAATAGCCAATGCTAAATTAAAATGGTATGAGGAACAGTTTAGACTAAATGCTGTTAAGAATTATGGAAAATCTAGTGATGATGTTAATGGTAACCAGGTTTAATTTTTTAATGAGGCAGAAATAAGTAAAAGACCTGAAATAGAAGAAGTGACTCTAGAAAAGATTACTTATGAAAGAAAAAGAGGAGGAGTAAACAAGAAGTCCTTTGAAAACTTACCAGTAGAAAGAATAGAATATGAAATTCCTGAAGAAGAAAGATCCTGTGAAATATGCTCTACTACTATGCATGAAATGAGTGTAGAAATTAGAAAAAAGCTAAAGGTAGTACCAGCTACAGTGTCCATAGTAGAACATGTAAGAAAAGTCTATTCCTGTAGAGAGTGCGAAAGAAAAGGGGATAAAGCTAATATACTTACAGCTAAAATGCCAGAGCCTGTAATTAAAGGAAGCTTTGTATCTCCAAGTCTTCTTGCCTATTTAATATATCAAAAATATTCAGCAGCCCTACCCTTAGATAGGCAGGAGAAAATATTTAAGGACTATGGAATAGAAATATCAAAACAGAATATGGCCAACTGGATAATAAAAGGTTCTGAACTATGGTTAGAACCATTCTTTGATAGACTTAAGGAAGAACTGCTTAAAGAAAGCTTTATCCAGGCAGATGAAAGTCCATTAAGAGTTTTAACCAAAGATGGGAAACCTACGGATAGTAAATCATATATGTGGCTATATAAATCTGGGAATTTTGGAAAACATATAGCCCTATACGAATACCAACCATCTAGAAGTGGAAAGCATGCAAAGAACTTCCTTAAAGGATTTACAGGTCTACTTCAATCAGATGATTATGGAGGCTACAATTCTGTAGAAGACAAAACAAGGGTAGGTTGTTTTGCCCATGCCCGGCGCTACTTTACAGATGCCTTGAAAATCCTTCCTAAAGAAGCAGAGATAGAAAAGACTAACGCCTATGAAGCAACTAAATATTTTAAAGAAATGTTTCATTTGGAAAAGAAGTGGAAGGGCTTATCCCCTGAAGAAAGGTTTAAAGTTAGAAACGAAGAACTAAAACCTATATTAGAGGACTATTTGTCATGGCTACAAAACCTTCAACCCAAAGTAGTAAGAAAAAGCAAACTTGGCCAAGCTATTAATTACAGCTTATCCAATTGGGAACTCTTAAACAATGTCTTATTAGATGGCCAATGTGAATTAGATAATAATGGAGCGGAAAGAGCAATAAAGCCCTTTGTCATTGGGAGAAAAAACTATCTCTTCTGTAAGTCTCCCCATGGAGCAAAGGCTAGTGCTACAGTATATAGCGTAGTTGAAACAGCTAAGATGAATAATCTTAACCCCTATAATTATCTAGAATAATTATTTGAAGAATTACCAAATACAAAACTTTCAAATCCAGACTCCTTAGATCACCTACTACCCTGGTCAGAAACATTACCAGATGAATGTAGAAGAAAAGTTGAGACTAAGAAATAAAAATAAGTCCCATTTAAGAAGATAAGACTATCTCATAGATAGGGCTTTATTTGTAGGTGGGCTGTATTTGACGGATACAAATGAACGATCCCCTGCCATGGCAAATCATCTCCGTCCTTATAAAAATAACAGCTCAATATTTCTCCTTCATATAGGTAAATTATAACATATTTTGTCGCAAAAAGTTCTGCAAAAAACAAACCCCCAACTCCTTAAGAACCTGATTGCTTCCAAGGATTGCTGGAGGTAAAACAAAAAAAGCCCCCGCAAGAGAGCTTAATTACCTGCTTTCCTGCGGGGGGTTTTGTGATTCACTGAACAGCTCAAAGGGCCAATTTACGACACAATAGAACCGTCCCCTTGTGTTTATTCTTGCTGCGCTTTCATCCATGCCTATTCTTTCACCTAATTCCTCATAGGTAACACCTTTCCATTTACGAACCAAATCCAAGCAATGACGATAATCTGTTGTTAATCTACTATAAATATCTGTTTCTTCTTTAAGCACGCTTCTTAATAATTCTGACTGCTTTTCTGGTGTAGCATGCTGGTAGCCATGATTATAGCCTACCGTAAATTTAATCTTAGAATCCTTTTCTCTATTGAGGAAACACTCGGTGAAATACCTTTCTCCTCCACCGGACTCTACGGTTAAATCAAAAACTAAACAGCACTCATCCATATGGGTCAAAGCGTATCTAGTAAGCACAGTCTCCCCAAAAAGGTTTACTGTTACATACTTCGGATGGTTTAAAACAAAATGGGAATCTATGTATAAGTAATTCCCATTCCTTATTTCTGGATGTATGATACTTTGAATTGCCGCATCTACTGCATCAATAGAGAAGGTCTGGTTTCTTTCTAGTGCACCCTTCTTAAATCTATGGGGTTTTACATAGTCGCCATCTATGTAAGTAAAGGTTCCTACAGCCTCCTCATAGCCTGCATCTATCATTCTGATTTTAGCTGCAAGCCTGGAAACACAGAAGAAGGTGGCAAGGGCATCAATGACAGATTCCATTACATCTATCATATCAGTTGTTCCTAGTTCCCTTTGAAACCTTTTAATAAATTCATGGGCTTTTATTTTAAATGGTATTAAGGGCATCTGTATTTTTGGAGCTAAGGCATTGGCATGCCACTCCATCCAGTCAACAGCGTTTCTTTTATCTCCTTTAATACCGCCTACTACCTGGCATTTTATTTGAGTAGCATTTTCATTATATAAGCGTTCCAATTCAAACGCTTTTCTATGCTTGTCCCAGTGAACACATTCATGAACAATAGTATTGTTAACCGCTCCCAAATTGCGCAAGAAGAATATATTAGGATCTACAATAATGGTTTTAGCCTTTACTATGGTTTTT
>CAZFIO010000136.1:0-5235 GCA_964519585.1 uncultured Tissierellaceae bacterium | reverse complement strand
TTTAATAACTTCATTGACAACTTATGCAAGGATAAATGAATATGGCTTTCTAGAATCCCCCTACAGGAAGGTGGAAAAGGGTACAGGCAGAACAACAGGTGAGATTGAATACATGACTGCGGATGTAGAGGATGAATTTATAATCGCCCAATCAAACGAAGAATTAAATGAAAACAAGGAATTTGCAAATAAAAGAGTAGTTGCTAGGGGTAAAAGTGGTATAGTTGATATTTATCCAAGTGGTCAGATTGACTATATGGACGTATCTCCTAAACAAATAGTATCAGTAGGGGCAGCTATGATTCCTTTCCTAGAAAACGATGATGCCAACAGGGCACTTATGGGTGCCAACATGCAGCGTCAGGCTGTGCCACTATTGAAGTCTGAGGCGCCAATTGTTGGAACAGGAATTGAATATAGGGCTGCTAGGGACTCGGGTGTTGTAATAATATCTGAAACTGATGGTCTTGTAGTAAAGGTTAGTGCTGATGAGATAGTTGTACGTTCAGATCTTGATAATGATCTAACCAGGTATAGGCTCTTGAAATTCAAAAGATCAAACCAGGGAACAACTATTAATCAGAGGCCTATAGTGGTTAAAGGCGAAAAGGTTACCAAGGGCCAAGTAATTGCAGACGGGCCTAGTACTGAACTTGGAGAAATTGCTTTAGGGAAAAACCTTCTTGTTGCTTTTATGACCTGGGAAGGCTATAACTACGAGGATGCCTTATTAATTAGTGAAAAATTACTAGTAGATGATACACTAACATCTGTTCATATAGAAGAGTATGAGTCTGAGGCTAGAGATACAAAACTAGGCTCAGAGGAAATCACTAGAGATATACCAAACGTTGGAGAAGATATGCTTAAGGACCTAGATGAAAGAGGTATAATCCGTATCGGTGCAGAGGTAAAATCTGGTGATATTCTAGTAGGTAAGGTTACACCTAAGGGTGAAACTGAGTTAACTGCAGAAGAAAGGCTCTTAAGAGCAATCTTTGGGGAGAAGGCCAGAGAGGTTAGGGATACTTCTTTAAGGGTTCCCCATGGTGAAGCAGGTATCATTGTAGATGTAAAAATCTATTCTAGGGAAAATGATGATGAACTGCCACCAGGAGTAAACCAGGCTGTTAAGGTATATGTTGCTACTAAGAGAAAGATTAGTGTTGGTGACAAGATGTCTGGACGACATGGTAACAAGGGTGTAATTTCCAGAATACTACCAGAAGAAGATATGCCTTATTTACCAGATGGTACCCCAATAGAAATAGTTTTAAATCCCCTGGGCGTTCCCTCACGTATGAATCTTGGTCAAGTACTGGAAGTCCACCTAGGATTAGCCGCTAAGAAATTAGGTTGGCATATAGCAACCCCTGTATTTGATGGGGCAAATGAATATGATATCATGGAGGCTTTAAAGGAAGCTGGATACCCAGAAGACGGTAAGATTCTTTTGAGGGATGGAAGGACAGGAGAGTTTTTCAATAACCCAGTAACTGTAGGTTATATGTATATGCTTAAACTCCACCACTTGGTAGATGATAAAATTCATGCTAGATCAACTGGACCATACTCCCTAGTGACCCAACAACCATTAGGTGGTAAGGCACAATTTGGTGGCCAAAGATTTGGTGAGATGGAGGTTTGGGCCTTAGAGGCCTATGGAGCATCCCATACCCTACAGGAAATATTGACAGTTAAGTCTGATGATATAGTGGGAAGGGTCAAGACCTATGAAGCTATAGTCAAGGGTGAAAATATACCAGAACCAGGTATACCAGAGTCATTTAAGGTATTGATTAAAGAACTTCAAAGCTTGGCTTTAGATATGAAAATAATCGGTGAAGACAAGGATGAAATAGAAATAAAAGAATCCTTGGATGATGATTTGACGGATTTAGAAATGGTAGGTGCTGAGTTATCATCTGAAGGTGAGGATTCAGAGGGCAAGGATGAAAAACCTGTAGTTGGTGGAATTAAAAGAATTGAAGGAGATATGCCTTCTGGGTTTATATTAGAAGATAATGACGACGATCTGGATGATGACGAAGAATACGAGGATGATGAAGAATATTAATTTATTATGAAAGGAGAAATGCTCCTTGTTTGAATTAAACACATTTGATTCAATAAGAATAGGGTTAGCCTCACCGGAAAAAATCAGACAATGGTCTAAAGGGGAAGTGAAAAAACCTGAAACTATTAATTATCGAACCCTAAAACCAGAAAAGGAAGGTTTATTCTGTGAAAAAATCTTTGGGCCTACCAAGGATTGGGAGTGCCACTGTGGCAAGTATAAAAGGATCAGATACAAGGGTGTAGTTTGTGATAGATGTGGAGTAGAAGTAACCAAGTCAAAGGTAAGAAGAGAAAGAATGGGGCATATAGAGCTGGCTGCCCCTGTTTCTCATATATGGTACTTCAAGGGCATACCTAGCAGGATGGGCTTGATATTGGATATGAGTCCCAGGGCCTTGGAAAGAGTCTTGTATTTTGCATCATATATTGTCATAGACAAGGGCTCCACTCCCTTATATGAGAAACAGCTATTAACAGAGGGAGAATTTAGGGAGTTTGAAGAGAAGTATCCCAATAAATTTAGGGCTAAAATGGGTGCTGAAGCCATTAAAGAATTATTGGCAAAAATTGATTTGGAGGCTGAATCAAAAGAATTAAGAACCCTATTAAAAGATGCAACAGGCCAAAAGAAGATAAGAATTACTAGAAGATTAGAGGTAGTAGAGGCCTTTAGAAAATCAGGCAATAGACCTGAATGGATAATTTTAGATGCCATACCTGTCATACCACCAGATTTAAGACCTATGGTACAATTGGATGGTGGAAGATTTGCTACTTCTGACTTAAACGACTTATATAGAAGAGTTATAAACAGGAATAATAGATTAAAAAGATTGCTAGATTTAGGGGCTCCTGACATCATTGTAAGGAATGAAAAAAGGATGCTTCAAGAAGCAGTAGATGCTTTGATTGACAATGGTAGAAGGGGTAGGCCAGTTACTGGTCCTGGAAATAGGCCACTTAAGTCTTTGTCAGACATGCTAAAAGGGAAGCAGGGTAGGTTTAGACAAAACCTACTGGGCAAAAGGGTAGACTACTCAGGCAGGTCCGTAATAGTTGTAGGACCTGAATTGAAAATGTACCAATGTGGGCTGCCTAAGAAAATGGCCCTAGAATTGTTTAAACCCTTTGTAATGAAAAAGCTAGTAGAACAAGATTATGCCCACAATATCAAATCAGCTAAGAAAATGGTTGAAAGAGTTAAGCCCGAAGTTTGGGACATCTTAGATATAGTAATCAAAGACCACCCAGTGCTATTAAACAGGGCACCAACACTTCATAGGTTAGGAATTCAAGCCTTTGAACCTGTTTTGGTAGAGGGTAAGGCTATTAAACTTCATCCTTTAGTATGTACTGCTTACAATGCGGACTTTGACGGTGACCAAATGGCAGTCCACGTTCCACTGTCTACTGAAGCACAGGCTGAAGCTAGACTTTTGATGTTGGCCACAAACAATATTTTGGCACCTAAGGATGGTAAGCCTATAACAACTCCAACCCAAGACATGGTATTAGGATCCTACTATCTAAGCATGGAGAAACCAGGTGAAATAGGAGAAGGTAAGTATTTCAGAGATTATGATGAAATGCTCTTGGCCTACTACAATAAGGAAGTAGGAATACATGCTAAGGTAAAGGTTAGAATAAAATTATCAGAGGATGATAAGGGTCAGCTGGTTGAAAGTACTGTTGGTAGGTTTATCTTTAATGAAAGGATACCTCAAGACCTAGGCTTTGTAGATAGGAGTAAGGATAAGTATTCATTAGAAATAGATGATGTAGTAGACCAAAGTCTACTGGGTAGAATTATAGATAAGTGCTATAGAAAGCATGGAAATAGTGTGACTGCTAGTGTGCTTGACTATATTAAGGAAACAGGTTTTAGGTATTCAACCATGGGTGCAATAACCATATCTATAGGTGATATATTTGTTCCTGAAGAAAAGGCTGAACTTATAGCTGAAACAGAGAAGGCTGTAGAAAAGTTTGAACTTTCCTATAGAAGGGGACTTATATCAGATGAAGAAAGATATGAAAGAGTTATTGAAACCTGGAATAAAACCACAAATGACTTAACTAATGTCCTAATGGATAAACTAGACCACTATAACAACATGTATATAATGGCAGAATCTGGTGCTAGAGGTAGCAAGAACCAGATAAGGCAGTTAGCCGGTATGAGGGGATTAATGGCCTCTGCTGCAGGTAGAACTATAGAAATACCTATAAAGGCTAACTTCAGGGAAGGTTTATCTGTACTGGAATTCTTTATATCAACCCACGGTTCAAGGAAGGGTTTGGCAGATACTGCTCTTAGAACTGCCGACTCTGGTTATTTAACTAGAAGATTAGTAGATGTTAGCCAGGATGTTATAGTAAGAGAAATAGATTGTGAAACAGACCAGTATTTAGCTGTTAAAGCCTTTAAAGATGGCAATGAAGTTATAGAGGATTTAAGAGATAGGCTAGAGGGCAGGTTTGCTTTTGAAGATATTATAAATCCTGAAACAAAAGAAGTGCTTGTTAAAGGAAATGAAATGATATCTGGAGACATGGCAGAATATATAGAAACCCTAGATATTGAAGAAGTTAAGGTTAGATCTGTTTTAGGCTGTAAGTCTAAATTCGGTGTATGTGCCTTTTGCTATGGCAGGAACTTAGCTACTGGAGAGCAGGTAGGGATTGGTGAGTCGGTAGGAATTATAGCTGCCCAATCAATAGGGGAGCCAGGTACTCAGTTAACCATGAGGACCTTCCACACCGGTGGAGTTGCTGCTGCTGTAGATATAACCCAAGGTCTACCAAGGGTTGAGGAATTATTTGAGGCCAGAAAACCAAAAGGCTTGGCAGTAATTTCTGAAATGGCAGGTGTAGTAAGCTTCCAGGAGGGTAAAAAAGGAAGGGAAGTTGTGATTACAGCTTCTGATGGAGAAAGTGCATCCTACCCTATTGTTTATGGATCAAGACTAAAGGTAAGAGAAGGGGATTTAATCGAAGCAGGGGATGAATTAACTGATGGGTCTGTAAACCCACATGATATTTTAAAGATAAAAGGAATACGTGGTGTACAAAATTATATTGTTAAAGAAGTACAGAGGGTTTACCGCTTACAAGGTGTAGATATAAATGATAAACATATAGAGATAATTGTAAAGC
>CAZFIO010000135.1:0-5267 GCA_964519585.1 uncultured Tissierellaceae bacterium | reverse complement strand
AAAATAATCTTGCTTATGGCGGATATCTTAGATTGTTGTTGCGCTTCATTCTCCTATTGTGAATCAACGGGCCAATAAAAATATTTTCAATAGACCCTAAAGCAGGCCCCTAATAAACAATGCTAGTCTATTGCTAGACCACTGCTAGACTATTGCTAGACATATATTCACCACAAAAATACAATTATTTAACTATTGTTTAACTACTGCTTAACTACTGTTCAACTATGGTTATATTCTCCTTATACTTAGAAGAAATTTTTAATTCCGGCCTCATAAACATCTACCTTTACCTAGTAGACATATATGGTATAATTAGCTTAAGTTAAAAAAATACAAACCATGATTAAGTTGATTAAAGGAGTGTTTCATAATGACTAAAGATACTTTTACTATAGACGCAAGGAAAGAGGCTTGTCCTAGGCCTGTAATTATGACCAAGAAAAAGTTGGACGAAATAGGTGAAGGCATAGTAACTGCTATAGTTGACAATGAGGTTGCCAAGGAAAATGTTTCAAAACTTGCCAATAGTTTATCCTATGAATTTACGGTAGAAGAAAAGGACAATGACTACTATATTTCTATAAATAAGGGTAATATAAAAATAGAAGAACAAGCCTCTAATAGCAAGTTAGCTGATTTAACAATTGCCTTAACTTCAGACAGGATGGGTAGGGGGGATGATAAACTTGGTAAAATCCTTATGAAAAGCTTTATCTACACCCTTTCAGAAACCTTGCCCTATCCAGAAACCATAGTATTATATAATTCAGCAGTGAGACTAAGCTGTGAAGGATCAGAGGTTTTGGATGATTTAAGAAAGCTAGAAGATGCTGGGGTAGAAATAATCTCATGTGGAACTTGTTTAGATTTTCTAGAAATTAAGGATAACCTGAGGCTAGGTAGTATCTCAAACATGTATACCATATATGAAAAGATCAGCCAGGCAGGGAAAAATATAAGTATAGGATAGTGAGAATATGAGCAAGGAAGTATACGGGTTAATAACATTTAAATCAAGCAACTATGCATTGCAAACAGAAGAAGTCTTAAAGGAAGATGAAATAGCCTTTAAAACAATCCCAACCCCAAGGGAAGTAAGCCACTCCTGTGGCCTTGCTATTCTCTTTATTTTAGATGACTTAGATAGGGTTAAAAAATATATAGAAGAAGGCCAGATTATGTATGATAATTTATTTAAGTTTACAAAGGAAAACCATAAAAATATGGCAGAAAAGATTATCTAGGATGGTGGTAGGATGGATAAGGTAAATATGATAATAGATGAATTCTTAAAAAATGATAAGGGCAACTTTAATATACTGGGAAAACTGATCATGGTTGTCCTGGTTCTTCTAGCCATTAACCTTATAAACAGGCTAGCAAAGAAAATAATTGACAAGACCCTGGTTGACAAAAATACTAGCCTTATAGGAAGTATCAAGAGGGCAAATACCCTAGCCCTAGTATTGAAAAGGATAGTATACTATTTTTTAGTCTTTATAGGACTTATGATAATTCTTGATCTCTTTAGTGTACCTACAGCATCTATATTGGCAACTGCAGGTATAGGGGGCCTGGCCATAGGTTTTGGAGCCCAATCCCTGGTTAAGGATATAATCACAGGATTTTTCATCCTGCTGGAGGACCAGTATTCTGTAGGTGATCTTATAGAAACAGAAGGCTATGAGGGAGTGGTAGAGGAGTTGGGCCTTAGGGTAACCAAGCTTAGGAGTTTCTCCGGCGACCTAAATATTATTCCCAATAGCAATATCCAGGTGGTAGTCAATAAAACCAGAGGAGATATGAGGGCCCTAGTAAGGGTTACCATAGCCTATGAAGAAGATATAGATAGGGCCATGGAAGTCCTGCAGCTAGCCTGCAATCAACTGAAGGATACAAACAAATCCATAGTAAGCGGCCCCACAGTCCTGGGGGTATCAGAACTAGGGGACCATGGATTTATATTAAATATAGTTGCCAAGACAGTCCCCATGGAGCAGTGGGCAGTAGAAAGGCAAATAAGAAAACTAGCAATAGAAGCCTTGGAAAGGGAAGGAATAGAAATACCCTACCCAAGGACAGTTATTATAGGAGGTAAGGAATCATGATTTTACACTATAAGGTTGGGGATCTGGTTACCCTAAAAAAGGGCCATCCCTGTGGAGAAAACAAGTGGGAAATCCTAAGAACCGGTGCGGACATAAAACTAAGCTGTGCAGGCTGTGATAGGCAGATTTGGTTAACTAGGATTGAATTTGAAAAAAGGGTCAGGAGAATTTTAGTAGATGAAAAATGGATCTCCATAATCCACCATAAACCAGAAGAAGATGAGGTATAGAAATAGGCACTGAAAGGTGCCTATTATGCTAATATTAAGAAGGAAATACTAAAAGAAAATAGAAATATGCATGAGATGAAGAAAACAAGCATCAACAGGATAAATAGGAGGAAGGTTTATGGCAAACAGAAAAGAACAAGAAAGGGCAGAACTACACCGTACTATATGGAATATGGCCAATGATTTAAGAGGTAGTGTAGATGGCTGGGATTTTAAGCAATATGTTTTAGGTATGCTCTTTTATAGGTATATATCAGAAAATATCACAGCCTACATAAACAAGGGGGAACATGAGGCAGGATTTAAGGACTTTGATTATGCAAGGTTGTCAGATGAAGAAGCAGAAGCAGCCAGGGAAGACCTAGTAAAAACCAAGGGCTTTTTTATGCTACCAAGTGAATTATTTGAGAACTTAAAGGATAAGGCAGAAGGTGATGACAACCTTAATGAAACCCTAGAAGCTATTTTTAACAATATAGAGGCCTCCGCCCAGGGGACAGAAAGTGAGGCCAACTTCAAGGGACTCTTCGATGATATAGATGTTAACTCCAACAAACTAGGAGCCTCAGTAGTAAGGAGAAATGAAAGACTGATGAAGCTTATCAACTCAGTGGCAGATATGAAGCTAGGGTCCTACCAGGACAACACCATAGATGCCTTTGGGGATGCCTACGAATACCTGATGGGCATGTATGCCTCCAATGCTGGAAAATCTGGTGGAGAATATTTTACACCACAAGAAGTTTCAGAACTCTTAACCAAAATAGCCCTAGTGGGAAAAACTGAAGTCAACAAGGTCTACGACCCAGCCTGTGGCTCTGGCTCCCTACTTTTACAATCAGCTAAGATTTTAGGAAGGGATAATGTAAGACAAGGTTTTTTTGGACAAGAAATAAATATAACTACTTATAATTTATGCAGAATCAATATGTTCTTGCATGATGTAGACTACGATAAATTTGATATTGCCCATGCTGATACCTTAACAGACCCAGCCCACTGGGATGATGAACCATTTGAGGTAATTGTTTCAAATCCTCCTTACTCTATTAAATGGGATGGAGATGCAAATCCCCTATTAATAAATGATCCTAGGTTTTCACCTGCTGGAGTTTTAGCACCAAAATCAAGGGCAGATTTAGCCTTTATCATGCATTCCTTAGCTTGGCTATCAACAAATGGAACTGCTTCTATAGTATGTTTCCCAGGAGTTTTATATCGGGGCGGAGCAGAAGCAAAGATAAGAAAATATCTTATAGACAATAACTATATAGAAGCGATTATTCAACTTTCAGATAATCTATTTTTTGGAACTTCTATAGCTACCTGTATTATGGTACTTAGGAAGTCTAAATCAGAAAACTCAACTCTTTTTATTGATGCATCTAAAGAGGCTATAAAAGTTACTAATAACAATAAGTTAAATGATGAAAACATAGAAACAATCTTGGAGATATACAAGGACAAGGAAGAAATCCAGTATGTTTCCAAGCTAGTACCCAATGATGATATAGCGAAAGAAGATTACAACTTATCAGTTTCTACCTATGTGGAGATAGAGGACACAAGGGAAAAGATAGATATAAATGTTCTTAATAAGGAAATAAAAGAAATCGTTACTAGACAAGACGAACTAAGGAAGGCCATAGATGAGATAGTAGCAGAAATTGAGGTGGAATAGATGGCTAAGTTAGATAGATTAATTGAGGAACTTTGCCCTAATGGTGTGGAGTATATGGAACTAAAGGATTTATGGAAAAGAGGTATAAAATCAAAAACAGGAGTAAGGAAAGCGCAAACTCTTAAAAAAGGAGATATTGTTTGTTTTACTTCCGGAGATTCTAAATATTATATTGATGAATTTCTTGTGGAAGGAAATTATATTTTTGTAAATGATGGTGGAGTTGCAGACTTTAAATATCATGAAGGAAAAGCTTATTACACTGATCACGTGATAGCAATTTCAACAAAAAAAGAAGTTGTTACTAAATATCTCTATTATTATTTACAACATAAAAAGGACTATATAAATGATAACCTCTTCAGAGGTTCGGGAATAAAAAACTTAAGTATAGTAGAATTTGGAAACTTTCCCATCCCCCTACCCCCTCTCCCAGTCCAAGAGGAAATTGTCCGTATTCTGGACAATTTCACAGAGCTTACAGCAGAGCTTACAGCAGAGCTTACAGCAGAGCTTACAGCAAGAAAAAAACAATATGAATATTATAGGGATGAGCTACTGACTTTTGGAGATGAGGTGGAGTGGAAGACTTTAGGGGAGATTGGGAAAATCTCCATGTGTCGTAGGATATTCAAAAACGAAACTACAACAGAAGGAGATGTACCATTCTTTAAAATAGGAACTTTTGGTAGTGAGCCGGATGCTTTTATTACTAATGATTTATTTAATGAATATAAGGATAAATATTCCTATCCCAAAAAAGGGGCTATATTGATATCAGCTTCAGGAACCATAGGCAGGAGAGTAATTTTTGATGGGAAACCAGCATATTTTCAGGATTCCAATATTGTTTGGATAGATAATGACGAAAGTATTATTTCGAATAAATATTTGTATTATTTTTATACTGTAATTAAATGGAACATATCTAGTGGGGGAACAATAAAAAGATTATACAATAAAAATATAAGTAGAACAAAAATCCCCATTCCACCCCTAGCTGAACAAGAACGAATAGTCTCCATCCTAGACAAGTTCGATGCACTTACTAATGATATATCCATAGGCTTGCCTGCAGAGATAGAAGCAAGACAAAAGCAGTATGAATATTATAGGGAAAAACTACTCACCTTTAAGGAATTAAAAGCAAAGGAGGCTTAGAAATGACTTCTTATAACATAGTAGCTTCTACTGATGATGTGACTGTTGTAGCTGAGTATAATGCAGAATATAGGGCCCATGGCC
>CAZFIO010000134.1:0-5273 GCA_964519585.1 uncultured Tissierellaceae bacterium | reverse complement strand
AGACGTACCTCTACTTACAACTCGCTTCACTCCTTGTAAGCAGGGTTACGACTTCCATATTTGCTGTCCTAGGGAACATATCCATTAGCTTCATTTTATCTATCTTATATCCTCTCTCCTCAAACACTTTCAAGTCTCTTACTAGGGTCACTGGGTTACAGGATACATAGGCAAAAGTTTCTGGACTGAAGTCTATGATTTTATTGATTGCCTTTGGGTGGATTCCATCCCTTGGTGGATCTATGATTATCAAATCAGGTTGAAGATCTAAATTATCTACTGCCTGCAAAACATCTCCAGCTATAAAGTCAATATTATCTAGATTGTTTTCTTTTGCGTTTTCTATTGCCTTATTTACTGCTTCTTCTACTATTTCGATTCCTATTACCTTCTTTGCTAGAGGTGCCATAATCTGGGCTATGGTTCCAGTACCTGAATAAAGGTCAAAGACTATCTTATCTTCTATGTCACCAACAAATTCCCTAACTATAGAGTATAGTTTCTCTGCACCAAAGGTATTGGTCTGAAAAAAAGAAAATGGTGATATTTTAAATCTTAGGCCCAGTATTTCTTCCACTATATAGTCTTTACCATATAGTAGGTCTAGTTTATCAGCCTGGACTGTATCAGCTAAGCCATCATTTGTAGTATGGAGTATGCCTACTATGTCCCCTTTTAAATTCTTTATATTTAATAAGAAATCAAGGAAGTTTTTTTTATCAAGGATATCTTGACTTGATGTAACTAGGTTTAGCATTATTTCTCCAGTAGATAGAGCCTTTCTTATAATAAAGTGCCTGAGAAATCCTTCATGAGATCTTTTCCTATAGTAGCTAGCATTTAGGTCTCTAAAATACTTCATTACAGCTTTTCTAATTTTTGTAAAGTCCCTATCAACAAGATGGTGACCATCACTATCTACTATAGAGTAGAATTGCCCCTGTTTGTGGAGGCCAAGAATTAGTGGACCATCTTTTACTTCATCACCAAAGCTATACTCCATCTTGTTTCTATATCCCTTGGTTATGGGGCTTCCTTCTATACCCAGATAATTTATATCCTTAAATCCTTCCTCATTGAAAAGTCTAAGTATCTGGTCTTCTTTTAATCTTAGCTCATCAGGGTATAGTAGTGATGCATATAAGCAGCCCCCGTTAAAGTCTACTTCTTCTATCTGCAAATTCCTTTCTAGGGGGGACCTCTCTACCACCTCTATAATTTTTCCTTCTATATAGTCTTTTCTTCTTTTACCTAAAGCTACCTTTACTCTTTGCCCCTTTATGCCACCTTTAATAACAAGTTTTTCATCTTCATATTCACCTATTGATCTATTTGGAAATAAGCTATCCTTTATTTCAACTTCGACTATCTTCCTTTTTTTTCTTGCCATACTCTCACCTCTTTATATATTATACCAAAGAAAGTCAAATAAAATAGGGAGAAAACTCTCCCTATGATGCTTCCTTTTTCTTTCTAATCATTTTAACAAATACTTCAACTAAACTAGGATCAAACCTTACCCCTGACTGTTCTTCTATTTTACCAATCGCCTCCTCCACCTCTAAACCTTTACCATAGGGGGGTTGGCTGATCAACCTTTCGTAGGCTCCAGTAATAGCGATAATCCTTGAGAATACTGGGATTTCTTCACCCTTTAGTCCAGAAGGGTAACCTTGCCCATCCCAATTTTCATGATGGTGGAGTACATATTTTGCAATAGGAGAGGTTTCAGGTGAGAAGTTTAAAATCCTATATCCCATTACGGCATGTCTTTTTAGGTCTTCTATTTCTTTTGGACTTAAGGGTTTTTCTTCCTCTATAATATCCTTATCAAAAATAATCTTACCTATGTCCTGATAAAGGCCAGCAAGTTTCAAGAATTCTACCCCATCATCAGGAATTTCTAGTTCCTTAGCCATTTTCTCACTTAATCCACTTACCCTTACTGCATATTCATATCCTTTTAAACTTGTCTCCTTTAGTCTTATTAAAATTGAATCAACTAGGTTTATATCAGTATTTTTGTGTTTCAATGTTTTTTCCAGGTACATATTTTCTTCTGCATTCATAATAATCCTGTTTATATCCTCACCTAGAACTACTTTAGTATCTCCACCTAGTGCAATACTTATATTTAGGCCTTCAACGTTTTCTTTGGAGATTTTTTCATGTATCCTTTGGATTATCTGTTCTGTTTCAGCCCTATTAGTATTTGGCAGAAGTATGGCAAACTCATCCCCACCCCAGCGGGAAATTATATCATCCTCCCTACATCCTTGCTTCATAGCCTTGGCTACTTTCTTAATCAGTTCGTCCCCATACTTATGTCCAAATATATCATTTATTAATTTTAAACCATTAACATCCCCAATGATTATAGATAGGGGTAGGTTTCTCTTTACATCTAGTCTTTTAAGCTCCACTTCAAAGAATCTTCTATTATAAAGGCCAGTCAAGGCATCATTGTAACTTAGATATACAATCTCCTCCTGAGTCTTTTTCCTGTCAGTTATATCGTTAAATGTAACTACTATACCTAGGCACTCATCCCCCATAAATTGCGGACTAGCTGAAAATTCTACTGGAGAGCTCTTCCCATCAGCCCTCAAAATGTTTATATCATCGACTACAGATTTTTTTCTAGTCATCAATGTGCCAAATATTTTACAATCCGTACCTAATTTGGTTTTTCCATCATAGTCTTCTATATGAATTATGTCATAGACACTTCTTCCTATTACATCATGGTTTGACTTATACCCCAGTAGATTTAAGGCACTATCGTTTATAAAGGTACAATTGCCTTCATTGTCCAAACCAAAGATTCCTTCAGCCGTTGAATCTAGTATAAGTCTTAGCATTTGTCTTTCCTGGTTTAATGTAGTGTTTAACTTGTTTAGCTTTTCCTTGTTTTTATATTCTTCAGTAATATCTTCAATACAACCACCTACACCAGTGCTTCCATCCAACAATTTAACCGGGAACTTAGTGGTTCTTTTTACCATGTTTTCTGACTCTATTTCAACAAAAGTACTTACACCCTCTTTTATAACCTTGGCATCCGAGTCCCGATATAAATCAGCCTTCTCTTGCTTATATACCTGGTGGTCAAACTTGTCTAGTATATCTTCCTCTTTTAAATTGCTCATTTGAAGAAAAGACTTGTTTAAAAATATGTAGCGGAGATCTTTATCCTTTAAAAACACACCGTTTATATTTGCATTTAGCAAGGTATCTAATAGGGAGCTGTAGTTTTTAAATTCATTACCGTATTTATACAGACTAAAGATATAGATTAGGGCTATGATTCCTAAAGTTCCTAATGAAGTCCCAAATATAAGTTTTTCTTTAGTTTCTATTCCCTTGCTTGTAGCAAGAAAAAATGCAGAAATCAACAATATTAATAGAAGAATTAGTAATAAAATTTTAAATTTTTTATTCATTATATCTCCTCCTAGACTTCATATACCTTCTATCCTTAATTATAACAAAGTTCCGCAGATATTTCATATTTATATAAGATATCTTTGATTTTCTTTTCTTTATTGTAAAGTTATATAAATATCACTTTATTACACTATCTAATGAAACAATTTTTGTAATATCTCCAAAGAATAGAATTTTACTATAGATTATAATAGACTTGTTATAGATATATGTTTTTTGAAGAAAATACAAAAGAGGAGGTAAGCAGAAAGTTGAAGAACAAAACATTATTTTCTTTAATACTGGTGTCATTTATTGGCTTAGGCCTAAGTTATTTATCCATATCCCTAATAGGAAATGTCTATCTAAATATTGGTCTAATCCTTATATTGTCCATAGTCTTAGGTTTATTTTCTTATAACCTACATAACAAAAATCTTCTGTTCAACTTATTAGAATACATATCAAATATAAATGACTTGGATTTCGATTTAAATCAAATTGAAGGAATACCTGATGAAGCAATAGCAAATATAGAAAAATTATACAAAAATATCAGGGGAAGCCTAAAGACCCAGGTTGAAATATCTACCGAAATATTTAACATTGTAGAGGAACTTGCCCTGTCTACTTCTGAAAGTTTAGAAAGTACAAAGCTTATAAATTCTTCCATGGCTATAGCGGATAATAATATTGTAGAACAAAATACAATGCTTAAATCTACTAACCAACTTTCCGAAGAAATTTATTCTTCTATGTAAACTATAGAAGGTGAAGTCAATGGCAAAATTGAGTTTATATCAAGCTGTATTTTAAATACACAAGGTAAACTACAAGATGTTCAACTTTTAGAGGAAAGAATCCTTAATTCTACTAGTATGGTGGAAGAAAGTTCTATTAAAATAAGAGACTTAAGGAATTATTTTGATGAAGTTGTGAAGTTTGTCGACTTGATTAACAATATCTCTTCCCAAACAACCATGCTTTCCTTAAATGCCTCTATTGAAGCTGCTAGGGCAGGTGAAGAAGGGAGAGGCTTTGCAATAGTGGCTGCAGAAGTTGGTAAATTGGCCTCAGAAACTGAAAATGTTTCCAAGAAAATTGAAGAGGTTATAAAAAGCCTTACCCTAGAAATCAATAGTATTTCTCATTCCATGAACAATGAGATGATCTATATGGCAGAGAACTCCAAGATTATGAAGTCAACCAATCGGGAGTTTAATACCCTTGTTGATACCCTTAATCTAGGGATGAAAAGTCTAGAGGATATAAAGGACCATACTAAGGAAAATACAAAACTTACAGAAGAAATAAATTTGAATATAGAAAAAATATTTGAAAGCTCTGATGAAATTACTAGGCAATTTGCTAATACAAATGAATTAGTATTTCAGCAGCACAAGAAGGCTGAAAATTTAAATGAATCTGCAGAAGTAATAAGAAGCCATGTATATAACATGCAACAATTTGTTGTAGGCAAGGCCATGGAAGAAAAAATGTTGACACAGGCCTACCAGGTAAGGGATTACTTTATTAATAAGGATAATATAAGTGATAGAGAGATTTCAAACCTTCTAAGGGATATAGGTGTGGATGCTATCTATGTAACTGATTCTAAGGGACTTGTGGAATATACAAATGAAAAATCAGCCATGGGTCTAGACCTTTATAAGGCTGACCCTACCTTTTTACAGTTTAAGGATAAAGATATTGAATACCTGGTAACTCCTATAAAAAAACGTGTTGAAGATGGAAAGTTGTTTAAGTTTTTAACAGTAAGTGATAGCAAGGGAAGGCTATATGAGGTGGGACTTGGACTTTATTCCATGCTAAATACTATTTAAAAA
>CAZFIO010000133.1:0-5297 GCA_964519585.1 uncultured Tissierellaceae bacterium | reverse complement strand
GCTGCCACAAAACCTGCTGAAAAACCATTATTATACAGGTTTAATCCACCATGAAGGACCCCAATTTTTGAAACAATAAAGAGGTGGACCATGCCTGCAGCCAGTCCTACAAAAGGTCCATATTGACCTGCTATAGGGGCTAGTGCTGTACCAAAGAGGGCTGCCAGCATAGGGCCAGCACCAGTAGTTTCATAAAGAGATAGTAAGGTCCCTAGCCAAACCCCAGCCATAATTGGAAGAACATTAAATGGATGTTTACCAAAAGCTCCAAAGCCTACCATAGTAAAGAGCCCACCTAGGGTAGGACCATTAAAATCTCCACCTACCAGGTCTATATATATTACTCCAATAAGACCTACTATCCCCATATTAATCAGGGTGTTTCCAAAACCACCTATATTGGTAAAGTCTGAAATCAAGGTTCCAGGATGCTTGAGTATCTTTTTATAATCCTTTAACCTGTGTTTTGCTAAGATATAACCTAAAATTATCATGGAAATAAATATAATTAGAACAAATATCCTTAAAAATTCATTGTGGCCACTAGCCCAAATAAGGACTATTTCACTATCTAAACCAAAGCCTCTTAAAATATTTAATAAAAGAAAGCCTACAAATCCAGCAGTAAAGCCTACATTGTATAGGTTATAGCCTTCATGAAAGCGAAGGACGTGACTGGCTATAGGTGCTGTTATAAAACCTGCAAGAAGGCCTATAGCTATGCCACCAGGAATTCCCCAGCCGAAACCAAAGGCTGCTTGGGTAACCAAGGGAGCCACAGCAGTACCAAAAAGTGCAGGATAAATATTTGTAATCATTTTTTGTCCACTAACCCTACTATATATATATACCCCAAATATAATAGGTAGAACAGACCAGATAGTTTTTCCAAAAAGACCAAAGCCAACCATAGTAAAGATGGCTGCTATGGAGGGACCTCTAAAGGGAACCTTGTTAAGAAGAATGACTACATAGCCTATAAGCCCAACCCCTGCAGCATTAACCAAGGTTGGTCCTAGCCCACCCACCACCATATAGTCAGTAATCAGCATACCAGGTGCAGTAAAAATTTTTATAAGACCCTCTATTAGCTCATCAAAGGGCTGTAAAAACAAGCCTGTAATTAAAATCCCCAATAAATAGGGTAACACTACTATTTCTATTCTTTTATCTTTTATAAATGTAAAAACTTGCGAATTTTCCCTCATTAAAATCTCCTATACCATATATTTTCTTACGAAATAGATTATAGCAAAGATTCAATAAAAATAGTAGGATTATTTGTTATTTTAATAACTAACTAGGTTGTAATATTAAGTGAAAGGTTTTTTCTGAAACATTCTATACAATTGTTTTGCTTAAATACACATCTGAAGCCTTATAAATATTTGTCAAGGGTGGTTTTCCCTTTACTAATATTTTAAGGTTTCTACAATCTACATTGCAAAACTCTATGCACTTTTGTCTAGCTCTATTTTCATGTCATTTGCACTTTTACCTTCGAATAGCCTTCTAGGGTAATTGTTTAACCATCTCTCTATCTCTTCTATCTTTTCATCTGTTATTACTGATATTTTACTTCCCTTTGGGATAAACCTTCTTATCATGCCATTGGTTTGTTCATTGGTCCCTCTTTCCCAAGAACTATAAGGGTGACAGTAGTATATTTCTGTCCGATCCTTGGTCTTACTTCTTAATGATCTTTCCATCTTTTTATGATTTAAAAATTCACTTCCATTGTCTACTGTGATTGTTTTAAATGTCTCTTTAAACCTTACTCGCCCCAGTTGCCTTTCTAATTTGTCTAAAAGATTTATTACACATTCTTGGGTCTGATTTGATAATTTAAATATTAAGCTTTCTCTGACTGTTCTATCTACCATTGTAAGTAAATAGCTTCCATCATCCTTTTTAGTGCCCTCTATACAATCCATTTCCCAATGTCCTGCTTCTAAGCGTTTATTAGCCTCTTCTGGACGTTCCCAGATGCTTTTGCCATCAATATTCCTAAATGACTTCCTAACTCGTCTCTGCTTGCGTTTTGGTGCTTTCCCTTCTCTTGGCAAGTCTTTGTTTGTTATGTTTGGAAATATTTCTTTATCTATATAATTATATAAGGTCTTTGTGCATATTCTAGTTTTAAACTTTTGACCATCTTTGGGATTAATAAATCCTGATTTTTCTAGCTCCATTATTACCGCATCCGGTGAATACTTCTCATTTATTATTTTGTTTTCAACATGCTCAACAAAATCGTAATCACAGGCTATCTTAAGTTCTGGACCCTTGGCGCTAGATTGATAATCATAATTTTGTTGTGCAACATCTGCACTATAGCTTTTAAATTCAATTAATTCACTGGACCTTTGCAGTACCTCTCCCCTTTTAAGTTCCCTTCTTATGGTAGATTCACTACAACCTATTTTGGCTGATAAGACTCTAATATTCACCTTTTTAGGATATGCCCTTTTAACTAAATACTCGATTAATTGTCTTTCCTGATATTGAAGATGTTTACCTTTTTTTCTATTTCTGATATGATGTATCTGACCCAATGATTTATCCTCCTTTGTATTTCTAGCTGATTACATTGTATAGGATATTTCATTGGGTTTCAATTTTTGCTTTTCTGTCACTTCATTTTACAACTCGCCTATTTTAATAACTAAGTAGCCAACCTTCCTCCATGGCTATTTGATTTAGTATATTTTTTAGATTAGGGTCTTGGATTTCCTTCCTATATAGATTGTAGGTTTCCTGCTTATTAACATCTTCACTAAGGATTTTATCAAAAAATTCTTGAAGGACCCTATAATCTTTACTTTCTAGAGTTTCAGAATCAATTTTCCTAAGTGACTCTTCAAAAGATTTTCTATCTAGGTTATAAAAATTATCCTCATCATGATCTAGACCTTCCAGCAAACTTTTTATGTCACCCTTATATAAGTCAATATAGATTATTTGCTTTCTAGTAGAATAGATTGATTTTTTCAGATTTTCTTTTGCTAAATCATAGTCCTTTAAGCTTAGGTAGTACTTGCCTAGGTAATGATGAATATCCGCATCCCTTCCTTCTTTTAAGACCTCATCTAGGGTGGATTTTACTATATCCTTATATTTTCTTGTGGTTTCATTGTCCATATCCATAATTATTTTATAGGTTAATAGATTATCCTTGATTTCCTTGTCATATCTTTGTGAATATCCTAAGGCCTTGTGAAAATTCTGCTCCTTAGGCATGAGACCCATATGGTAAAGCTGGGCTAGATAGAGTAGGGCTTCTAGGTTTTTTGAATCTTTTTCTACTATTGTTTCATAATAATCTATAGCCTCCTCATACTTCCTATCAATAATTAACTTTTCTCCCTTGGAATAATCTCTTTCTATGGTAAGTTTCTTATAAGCTTCATCATAGGCCCAAAGGCCTGCAGTAGAATTTATAAGCTTAGCCTCTTTATTATAGGCATTGACAGAGATAGAGTAATCATTATTGGCATGAAACCTACCCATTATAGCCCCAGGTAGAAGTTTTCCTTCCCCATCAGATGAAATATAGCGACTTGACATAATATTTAACTTATTTATATCAAACTGGCCCCAGTTAGTTTTAATCTGAGACCTTGAATTTTCATCCTCTAAAAAATAGGATATATGGCCCACATCCTTAGTAAAAGGGTCCAGGGGAGAATGTATTTGTACTTGATAATAATCAGCACCTGGCACACTTTCCCATTCTAATTTAAAGCTATTGTCTTTAACTATAATATCTTCCTCGGGAGAAAGAAGTTTAAAGGGTGAGATAAAGGTAAAATCATATTCCTGGATTTCCCCCACCTTTATATAGAAGCCATCAGGTTTTTGGTAAATCTTATCCAGTAAAAGTGCTGGTGATATACCTAGTCCTATATCATATTTTCCAGGAGCCAGGCCTAGGGTCTCATACTCTCCGTTTATATCGGTAATTGCCACTAGGTCACCTACCAGGGACCTCATGCTAACATACTCCTCCTTTTTATGGAGATATATTTCTACAAAGGGCATAGGCTTACCATTATGGGTAATCCTTCCTTTAACTTTTTTAGAACCCCTTATCTCATCATAAAAATAATCAAACCATTGCCTTCTACGCTGATATATGGGGGAGCCAAATAAATGGGCCTGATTTTCTATATAATTATCTATTTTTTTATCCCCTACACTATAAAAATCTATAGCATCTTGGGTATTTCCCTGCCATAGGGCTATCTCACCCTTGGTGAAGTAGTATCTATAGTCAATAACACCCATATCCTCATCATATTTATTCATAAGTTTTTCTGCCAAATCATAGTCTCTATTTACTATGTGATAGTAGGCCATATATATATCACTTGTATAAGCAATCTTTTCATTTTCAATTTCCTTACCCCACTTGATCCATTCAAGCAAGTCTTCAGGGGATTGTAGTTGGATATGGGTATTTAAGATTTTAGGATAGGCCAGAAGAGCATATTTCATATCTTTCCTAGATTTTTTTTTCTTATTGAGAATTTTCTCCAGGGCCTCCACACCCTTTTCTAAATCTTCAATACTTTTATTATTTCCACCACCCCAACCGGCCAGCATTATCTGAAACCTTTCCTCAGGACCTATCATACCACTGGCATATTCATAGAGGGCCTTGGACTTATTCCAGACATAAGACCTGGACAAAAATGATTCATAGAAAACCCTAGCCTTATCAGAGCCTTTTTTATCCAGATGTCCTGCAATTTCTAAATAGGCAAAGGGAATAAGGTATAGATATATAAATATAAATATTAGGAATAGCAATAATAGGGTTTTAACCTTAATTTTTATCTTCATTTCCTAACCACCTCTCTAGAACTAAGGATTATTGGATTATCTTCCATAAGAATTACTTTTTTACTTTCATACTTAAATATATCCTTAGGCACTGATGCTATAAAGAGAAATGCTGCTAATCCAAGTAAGCCAGGGGCCAGGGGGATCTGAACTTCCTTATTTAAAAAGCTTTTAATCCTATATAAGAAGCCTTTCTTTTGGCTGGCTAATATTTGCTTTATAGTAGCTTGGGATAAGTTTATATGATTTGTGTCTTCTTCCATGATGGACTTGATTTCTAATCCGAGTAAATCTTTCTTATTCATTGAAAATTCCTCCTTCTTCTAAGGACTTCTTCAGAATTTGTCTAGCCCGGGATAATCTGCTTTTTATGGTGCCTTCCTTTTCATTCAAAATTTCACATATTTCCTTGATACTTAAATCTTCAAAATAAAAGAAGATAAGAACCTCCT